>CAYWMG010000363.1:0-2344 GCA_964459245.1 uncultured Candidatus Bathyarchaeia archaeon | reverse complement strand
GCGACAACTTCTTACAGGTCATTCTCTCCTGCAGCTTGAACCCGGCATGGGTTGGGTGGTTCTTGATGCGTGCCCTCGTCAGAGAATGATTAGCTCTCATCTTCTTCGTGTTGATCCGTGAAAGTATGAAGGATTATCACTGGGCGGCGTCCGTCGCCAGCGAATTAGTTTCCACTTATGTGCGTTTCAGGAAAATCGCGATTAGGCTAGCTATTCCACCCAATGCGACAAGCACTCCTCCCAAGTTTCCTAGGCTGATGCCTATGAATCCGATTATCGACAGTACTATAGCCCAGAGCAATTCATGGACTCGTTTAGCGAAATAGAAGCTCGCAACACCCAGAATGATCTGTATGACGAAGCCTCCGAAGAAATATCCTAAGATAGATGGTGCCGTTATGCCCATTCCAATGAAGCCGGCGATTGCGGCGATTACCATGACGATGCCTCCGACGAGCACTAGGATGTAGCAGATCTTGCCCAAGAAGCCTTGAGCGAGCCCTTTAGCGAACCAAGAAGCCATTCAATATCACGCCTGAATGCGCTGTAACCAAATTAAAACTTGCGATACGCATAGGAAGAATTTCTACGACCCTCAACCGTTAAATCTGCTCAAGCCCAATTCAGTTGCTACGGTGACGCTGTTGAGCAGGGAGGCGCAGAAAAGCGACCCTCGATCAAGACCTGAGAATTAGAAACCTAGGAGGTCAACATCACGGTCCGTCGTGCCATGATTTCGATCGTACGGACCCAGTCTATGGCGCAGCCGATGCTTCTAGCGGTCTTTCGCTTGTTTCTCAAGCTTCTCAAGAGTAGTTGCCCAATTCACGAAGCAGTCCCACAGCAATGAACCCTCAGCGTTATCTCTATCTTTGGATCTTCCATTGTTCACGATTGTTCACTTCAGATGCTTGCTAAAGAACGCGAGCGAGCTTTCCCAGGCGTCATCGGCGGCTTCCTTATTGTATGAGGGTCTGGTTTCATTGAAGAAGGAGTGCTGTGCTCCCTTGTAGATTTTCATGGAAAACTGCTTCTTGTACTTCACCATTGCTTCAACTAGGGTTGGAACGCCGGCGTTGATTCTCTCGTCTTCTCCAGCGTAAAAAGCAAGGACGGGACCGGAAATGTTCTCAACGGAGGCCAGAGGTTTGGGATTAGCTCCGTAAAATGGGACTGATGCGTTAAATGGATACATGGTTGAAAGCTGATAAGTCAAGCCTCCCCCCAAACAAAACCCCATGACTCCCAATTTTTCCTTCACAACGAAATTGAGTTTCTGAAGGTAGCTCTTGCAGTCCATGAGGTCTTGTACCATTTGTTTTTCCATCTCGTCTCTTCCCAGAAAGAAAATGTTTGCGACCTTCCTCTCGGTTTCTGACATTTTGGTCATGAGTGTTCGAATCGTGTCGGGATCGCCGCGTTTGTTCGGCGGGACGGTCCACATGTGTCGCATTGTGGATTCGATGTTCTTCTCATTCATGATGTCGCTATTCCTTGCGAATAGGTTTGGAGCAATCGTGACGTAGCCCTCTTGTGCGTACCTTCTTGCAACACCCCTGATCTGTTCATTCAACCCAAACGCTTCATGGATCACTATGATTCCTGGATGCCTTCCATCTTCGGGCCCAGAAATGAAAGCGGACATTGTAGACCTATCAGCGCATTCGAAAGACGCATCTTGCTCCTTAACCTCCATCGCTCTGACTTCCTTTCAGCATTCACGGTCGGGTTATACACGCGGATAGGGCTCTTGAATGTTTCCGCGAAAGGAGACCTATATGGAGATTGAGGAGTTCTCTCTCGGCAGGCGAATCACAGGAGACGCCTACGTGCTCACGATGGAAGAAAATGAGCTAAAATTCAGGTTCCACTAGTTCTCATACGGGCAGGCCAATGCTGTGCTGCTTCCTTAACGCTTTGAAAAGAGTCTGACTCACTCCCTTCCGTCATATTGCGAACAGATTTCCGCAGTACCATCTAATTGGTGGATGTTCCTCAGGGACCGCGCATATCCGCTATACGCGAACGAAGTCCTCCGAATAATCTGTCGACGCGTATCGGGTTCGAATAAAAATCGTGGGGGAATCCTAAGTCAACCTTGCTCGCTTCTTCAAGTTGATCCAGTTGCTTTTGTGGTAGAGTAACGTCTAAGGAACTTAGGTTGTCCCGTATCTGGTCCAATCTACGGGCCCCCAGTATCGGTATAATGGAGCCGGGACGGGTCCTGAGCCAGGCGAGTGCGACTTGGGATGGAGTGCACCCGACTTGGGCGGCGACATCAGTTACCGCGCGGGCTATCTCGAGATTCCGTTCGGTTACTTTTTGAGCGTTCATGGCATCCAAC
>CAYWMG010000362.1:0-6474 GCA_964459245.1 uncultured Candidatus Bathyarchaeia archaeon | reverse complement strand
CACTAAGACCATAATATGCTTCCGGACACTGAGCACCTGGTGTCAACTGAACTGGTTCTGGAAGGCACTTGCTGAGTGCAGATGAAAAGATCAAAATCGCTGCAGCGACCAAGACGATTCCGATGATGGTCAATGATCTTCGAGTAATGCGCACTAAACCCACCTCAAAGTTGGGTAGTGTGATTGAGCGTTGTTATAAACAATAATCATTTTTTTACATGTGGAAGATCGCTGCAACTCCCATCAGAGTAAGACGGAGATGTTCTCCCTGTTTGTGAGAAACCATCCTGAGGTCCATCATCTATTCTCTTCCTGAAAGTTAGATCCCCCGGGGGTGGATAGTCATATATATCGCTTATTTCCGCTAGGCAGCGAGGCATATGAGTGCTGCAACGACTTCCGAAAACTCTCACGGCGAGAAGACTCAATCTGAGCTTGAGTGCCAAGATCTCGGGTACAGGTATGTTAAGTCAAAAATGGTGTACGAACACATAAGCTTGAAGACTTACGAGAACGAATTAGTAGCAATTGTCGGCCCAACGGGATGCGGAAAATCAACCCTAATCAGAAACTTAGGATACTTGACTCCTCCAACAACAGGCAAAGTCTTCTTGGACGGAAAAGAGATCTGTAAACCTTCTTCCAGAATTTCGCTAATCCACCAATCAATCGCTACGTTTCCATGGATGACGGCGCTGGAGAACGTGAAACTATCATTGATCGGCAAAAAGATTGAACAGGATGAAGCGAACCGGATAGCCAACGAAATGTTAGAACTCGTAGGACTCAAAGGATTTGCAGATTACTACCCGAAGGAGATGAGTGGGGGAATGAGGCAGAAGATTGCAATTGCTAGAGCATTAGCAGCGTCTCCAGAGATCCTTTTGATGGATGAACCCTTCGTGCATCTTGACGAACTCACCGCAACGGGCATGAGAAAGGAAGTCTACGATCTAGTCTTCAATCCTGAAACCAGCTTAAAGTCAGCCGTTTTGGTCTCACATAACTTACAGGAAGTTGTTCAGTTGGCTGATCGTGTCTACGTTATGAATGGAACGCCAGCAACTATTGTTGAAGAAGTCAAAATTGATATTCCTAGACCACGATCGCAACGAGAACCAGTCTTCTTCAACTATGTTGACAAACTCTATGACCGCTTGAGCAAAACCTGAAGCAATAACTGGTCCGGTGAGTCACATGGATGTTACCATAATTGCGCTTGCTACTCTTGCTACAATTGGCAGAATTCTTTTACTCATGCTTCTCTCGGTTCTGAGCGGGTGGGTTCTCGCTTATCTGGCTGTGAAGAGTAGAGGTTTCGAGAATGTTTACGTTCCTCTTGTAAATGTATTGGAGTCCATTCCCGTTATTGCATTTCTTCCAGTCGTCCTCTTAATCTTCATTGAGGGCTTGGGAGGATCTTTAGGCGTAGAAGTGGCAGTTGACTTCCTAGTGTTCGACGCCGTATCCTGGAACATTTGGATCGGAGCTTACCAAGCTTTCAAGACAGTTCCGGAACACCTCTTGGAAGTATCTGAGAATTACGACTTCAGCTTCGGCAGAAAAATGTGGCAGCTTTACATCCCACATTCAATCCCTCGGGTGACATCGAATCTCTTTTCAAGTTTCGCTGATGCCTTTTTCTACATCAGTGTCAGCGAGGTGTTCACAGTTGGTGTGAAATCGTATCAAACCTTTGGGATTGGGACTCTCATAGCTAACTTTACTCAACAGGGCGACATCATTAGCGTGTACTATTCGCTTGTATGCATCGCTGTCGGCGTAATCGGGGTTACAATGCTACTTACCATTATGAGCAGACATTCCGTGGCCAAGTATAGTGTCGATTCGACGATTGAGATTAAACACCTAGATCCGCTTAGTCGTCGTTTCAGAGCTATAGATGTCTTCCGTAGTCGAAGCCGGTACCTCTCTCGCTATGCCAGAAGGATCACTCATCCGGTGCATCGTGGCGCATTTGAAGGCGAGGCTGGACCTCCGACACCTGTTCTGCACATCTTGAAGGTAATTGCGAAGTCGCTGACATTCTGTTTGGGCATTGTGGTCTTGGTGTATCTGGTCTACTCTTCTTTGCTGATTGCATTTGCCGTTCCTGGAGACACGTGGAGAAGCTTTCTGACCTCAACACCGTATCTTCTGTATTCGATGGGAGCTGACTATCTGAGAGTGTTAGCTGTAACTTTTGTCGCATTTGTGGTGGCCATTTCTGTAGGGTATGTTCTAGCAACACACCATAGGGCAAGTTTGATGTTTGCACCCGTCGTTCAGGCGATCTCCGCTTTTCCAGCCCCAGCCTATTTCCCACTTATCTACATAGCAACCTATCCAATCTTCACCGCAACGCTGCCAGCGGCATACTCAACCGAGATCTATGTATTCACCTTGGGCTTTCTCAGCTGCTTCTATTACATATTCTTCGATTTCTGGATCGGGGTTCAAGCCATTCCAACACAGTTCTGGGAAGTCATGCGTAATTATGAACTCAGTTGGCGAAGTCGCATGAGACACATAATCATTCCCGGAACATTCCCCTACCTCGTAACAGGCCTTTCGAGCACGATCAATAGTGCTTGGGCCGGAATAGAGATTGGAGAATTCTGGCCTAACATCGATGGCAGCCATTCACTTGAAGTCCGTGATGGAATGATGAAGTACATCGGCCTTAACATGGCCAATGGGCACGTGGAGAATGCCGCATGGGTCTCGTTGCTCTTCGCCATTATCGTAGCAATCTACGGAATAGTATTCACAAGAAACCTCATGGACCTGGCGAGAAAGAAGTATGTCGTGGAGGAGGGAGTCTACGCAGCATGATTACAATTGGCTCACAGACGCCGTAATGCTCAACTCAGTTAGGAGCCATGATTTCTTGTTTTTCCGAGAAGTCTAACTATGGGGCATCATAAGCGGCCGGAAGTTGAGAAGAGGCTTGCACGCATAGAAGGTCATGTGCATGGGATTCGAAAGATGCTTGAAGAAGATCGATCTTACTCAGACATAGTCCACCAAATATCAGCTACAATCTCTGCGCTTGAGAGCGTAATCCAAGTCATAGTGGACGATCTGGTTGAGGGGACAATTTCCAAAACCGAAAAGCGTGAAGTAAGAGAGTCAGTTCAAGAACTACGAGAAGTCATAGACAAAAGCAAGTGACAGCTAGACACATTAGACGTCGATATGAATTCCTAAAATAGTCTGCTCTGCACTATGGTCAGTTAACGTCTTAGCCTCCCGGGTGGTCGAGCAAGTGGCGAAGCGACTTAAACTTCGGAACCATTCATTAGAGTTAGGAAAACGGACATTGATAATGGGAATCCTGAACATCACGCCAGATTCATTCTCTAGGGATGGTATATGCGAAGACCCAGAAAAAGCGGTTGCATGCGCGTTAAGAATGGTGAAAGAAGGCGCGAGCATTATCGATGTTGGCGGAGAATCATCCCGGCCCGGTTCACAGCCGGTGGATGCGCAGGAAGAGCTGGGGAGAGTGGTTCCAGTTGTCAAAGCCTTGGTTGAATGCAACGTTCCAATTTCCGTTGACACTTACAAACCTGAAGTCGCGAGAGAAGTCTTGAAACTTGGAACCGAAATGATAAACGATATCACCGGGTTAACAAATCCAACGATGACAGGGCTCATCGCCGATTATGAAGCTGGAGTGATCATTATGCATATGAAGGGCGAACCGAAAACTATGCAAGATAACCCAATATACGAACGTGGAGTAATGGAAGAGGTGAAGTATTTTCTCGCCTCCCAGATTGTCGTGGCAGAGGATGCTGGGATAGACCCTGAGAGCATAGTCATAGATCCAGGAATCGGGTTTGGAAAGACGACAAATCATAACTTAGAGATCATAAGAAAACTCGCTTCACTCAGAGATTTGTCGAAACCAATAATGGTTGGCACGTCCAGAAAGAGCTTCATAGGCAAGATACTTGACCTACCCGTTGAACAAAGACTTGAGGGAACATTAGCAACGGTTGTGGTTTCTGCCATTAACGGTGCCGACATTGTGAGAGTACATGACGTGCAAGAGACCAATAAAGCACTAAGAATCACGGACACATTATTTCGGTAGCAGAATGATGTTGTTGAAGGATAAAATCTTCATCAAAAATTTCAGAATACCCTGCAAGATTGGCATTCTGGAAGAAGAAAGAGGTAAGGAGCAGGAGGTAATCGTTGACGTAGAAATCTTCCGCGAGTTAAGAGAGGCAGGAATCACAGATGACATTAAGAAGACAGTGAGCTATTCAGAAATCCGCCAGAAAATATATGATACAGTTTCCTGCGGTGAATCTAAGCTTCTGGAAACTGTTGCCCAAAAGATCGCCTCCCTACTGCTTGAGGATATCGAGACATGGAAGGTAACTGTGCGAGTAAGGAAGAAGAAATACGATCATGACCCTCAAATTGGAATTGAGATTACGAGGTTGCAGCATGGTTGAAGCATTCATAGCAATCGGATCTAACTTGGGAGAGAGGGAAGATAACGTAAAGACAGCGCTCCAACTTCTCAAGAAGAAAGTGAGATTGCTGAAAGTCTCGTCAACGTATGAAACGGAACCCATGTATGTCGAAGACCAAAATTGGTTCCTAAATTGTGTCGCCAAGATAGAGACAGAGTTACCTCCACGAAACCTGTTAGTTTACCTGAAAGATATGGAACGAAGAATGGGCAGACAAAAAGGAGTAAGATATGGGCCTAGGATCATTGACCTGGATATATTGTTCTACGGCAACGAGGTTGTGAAAGATAACGATTTAGAGATTCCTCACCCTAAAATTCAGGAGAGACCATTCGTACTCATACCGCTCGTGGAGATCGAACCAGATCATGTTCATCCCCTCCACCAGAAAACTGTCCTGAAACTCCTATCAGAACTCAACTCAGAGAAATCCGTCATCAAACGACAGAAACGACTGTGAACACGTAGAGGCTCCAAAATTAGTCAAATCATTAGTCACCCGTATAAGTCAATCCGTGGATCTTCGTTGTACACCTATCCTCATCATAAGAGCAGCGCTCGTGATTATTAGCCCGAATCCTAAAAATTGAAGATAGGATAGGAATTGTTGGAAGAACAGCATGGCCCAGACCGTGTGAAACAATGGATCCAAGAGTAGGATTGTGCCCTCGGTTGTTGGTGAGACAAGACGTGTTTTGATATGGTTCAAAGTCCCGTATGGTAAAGCAGTACTGATTAGTCCCAAACCCATTAGGAGA
The DNA here is from genome assembly GCA_964459245.1 of uncultured Candidatus Bathyarchaeia archaeon. Lineage (GTDB taxonomy): Archaea > Thermoproteota > Bathyarchaeia > 40CM-2-53-6 > 40CM-2-53-6 > FEN-987. The sequence continues at coordinate 1,223 of CAYWMG010000362.1, read as the reverse complement.
GCCAACTGTTGAAGGTTCAGGCTTGAAAAATCCACTAGGGCAGGGTCAGTGGTGATTGACCGGAGGATCAAACCCAGGATCAGTGTACACGGAACCGCGAAGAGTAGAGTGCCGAACATTCCCTGCATAGGATTTAAAACCGTTCGCTGGCCTCTCTTGAGAAATAAATAGAACGAGTACCAAAGCGCACCAGATAATGCGAGAATGATCCCAAGAAGCCCGTTGTTTGACATTCTCTCGTTCAAAACTCCACTCACTAAGAGAGCACCTATCACTCCAATCATAATTACCATGAAATGCCTTCTACCTATCTTCTCTCTGCCTGAAATTGCAGCTATCACTGCCGTGAACAATGGTTGCGTGTAGATCAGCCCTACCGTCACCGCGATAGCTGTTCCGAGGGCGATCGATGATAGTCCCGACATGAGAAACGCGGAAAAGACACAACCCGAAGGTACGTAATGCACCAGGCCTCTCCAAATCAACTTAGCTTTGTATCTAGCCAGAAGAAAGATAGGCGGAAGAGCGAAGATAATGCGAAAGAACACTTGTTCCAGACTTGAGATTCCAGCTCTCATTAACAACGTCGAGAAAATGAGTATGAAACTCTGGCTAAAGCTGACAATCAGTAGCAAGCAATAAGATGCCTCAATCTCGTGTGTCTCTGACCCAAAAATCATTACGAATCTCCGCACTTCACTCGACCCAAAGAAGGAAGCGCCAAGGTTGTTCACAATCTATTAGAACTGCTGCTTTGTCAACCAAAGAAATATCACAGTACGATGTTGTTCCAGTTTCGGAACATTAATATGTTGCTATAATGGGCTAAGGGTGAAGAGGTTAGAGATAAAAATGAATTTGGAAGAGGTTAAACGAAATAGAATAGCCAGACTTCAAAGCCCCATGGACCGAGCGTTGTGTCTATGGTATCTAGGGTATGACCCCGTTAACGACCGCTAATCCTAGAGAGGCTTGAAAACCTAAAACTTATGTTGTAGCGGATGGTCTAATGAACACTGAGGTTATGATTTTGAGCAAGATCAGCCGGACTCATCTCAAGACACTCGCTTGGGTTCTCATTCTGGCCGCCGGAGTAGCCATGATGGTGGCGACCGCTATGGCAGGCGATGGCGACGGAGGCGGTAGCGGCAACGTTGTCATGCACACAACGAGGACTGTACACACGATACACCACATAATACAAGCGCTCTTCAATTAGTAAA
>CAYWMG010000361.1:0-3693 GCA_964459245.1 uncultured Candidatus Bathyarchaeia archaeon | reverse complement strand
GTGGTTTTGGCTTCAGCTATGATGTGAAGGCGTAGTTATAGTAAAATTCACGGAATGCAACACTTCGATGACCCTTGATGTGGACAAGCTCGCTATTCCAAGTATTTTGAGACCAATGTTTTAAGCATAATTAGCAAGGCTTTATGGGTCTCCAGAGGGATTGAGTCAACCCACAGTTCCTTTGAACCTGTCGGGCCGTCTCTCGCTCCCGCGTCCACGCATGCCTGTAAGGACATCTCTTCATCCTGTGGAGTGTGAATTGCAGAGATGTTCCTATGGAGAAGCGCCAGATTTGCCGTGACGCCGTAGGCTCCCCAGTTTCCAGTGGAAGCGAAAACAAGTACATCTGTGGCGGTAACAGTGGCAACTCCTTTTTTGCACGGGCATTGACAGATCGTTCCGTATCTTTGGATTCTTCGAACAGCTTCGTAGATCATACCGCAACCGATTTCATTACCGCCGTCCCCAAGACCAATGGTAAGGAGGCTTTTCTGCGTCGCAGCCTCAAAGATATGATGCAATGGTACATTGTGTTTCGTCAAGTCGATACCATCCAGTGTATGAAGCACTCCTTCTGAATTGGGGCCGAGGCATTCTATGGATATCAAGGCTGACGGATTATACTTCTTTAACAATTGAACGGCGCCGTTCCGCGCTTGTTGATCGTTTACAGGAAACGACTCGCCTTTCACGCAGTTAGGGCCAGCATGATCGGAAGCCTTCATGCCAAGAGCTCGACACGACGCGAAAACAGGTTCGAGATAATTTTCTCCAGCAACGATTATTGGATTGGCTTGAAGGATTAATGAAATGGCTCTTGCCAGCGCGGCCGCGCCTGGCGGACCATCAGTCTCTCCTTTAGGGAGCTTGCTTGGCTCTCCGATACCCGTCGTTATGATGACATTATCTCCAGGGTGTATGGTCTGGGAAAGACGTTGTGCCGCGAGATATGTCAACGGCACATCTTGAATGCGGCGCGCCTCGTCATAGAGCTTCAGAATGGTGCCTTGCGGTAAAAGCGAAGATCGCATCTCAATGGCACAGAGATGATCTACATAGTCCGACACTGCAAGCAGTGTATTCAGTTGACTCATCGTTGAAAAATCACTGGGACACCGTGGAATTTGAACTCAGCGCTCAATAAACTGAAGAAAGGTGCTGAAGGCCTTACTGAGGGTTAGGAGGCACCGTGCACTTGATCTGTAATAGCGGACAGTATTGCGAGAATAGGGCTGTCTTCCTTCAGTAAACCTGTACGGATCGTCTCATCATCGAAATTGAATATGCCGGATGGATTCACGACCAATGAAAAGCCATAAAGTCTAACTTAATTCTTCGCAACACTAAAGCTCAGGCGAATCCAAATATCGAGAAGGCAATTTTAGCAATGGACAAATCACTAGTCTATTCTACGATTGAAAGAGAATATGGTAATCACGTCTCAATAATGCAGAAGCATGAGGTGATATGAAGATGGCTCAAAGTGACCTGAACGATCTCCTTGAATTAGCAGACTTTCTAGACAAGGTCTGTACAGGACAGATTCGAAGAAGGATGCGTAAACGGACAGAAGGCCTCTACAGAATTGCAAGGGAAATCCAAGGCAGACCGCTCAGCTTGTTGGCGACTGAAAGCATGTCCAAGTCCGTTAAGAAAGGCGACGCAGTACTAATCCTAACAGGTGCCGGACACGGCGTAAACATACCGAAAGGGGAGACAGATGGCCCACCAGGAGCGGCGGTTCTAAGTCTTTCCATGGTCAAGGCCCTTGGTGCGAAAATTATTCTAGTTGCGGAAGATGATTACATGGGACCAATTGTTGAATGCTGCCATACCCTCGGCCTTAGTTCAATAGAACATCCCTTTCCCAAAGCCCACGATTTAGCCAAAGTAGAGGCTCAGAAGATATTCCAACAATATGACCCGCGGCTCGTTGTCTCCATAGAGCGATTAGGGCCAAACTCGAATGGAATCATGCATAGTTTGATGGGTGAGGATTGGTCGATGTTTCATGGTGCCCTTCATGAAGTTGTCCTCCACGCTAACAGTAAACAGGTGCCTTCCATTGGGATAGGGGATGGAGGAAATGAGATTGGAGCCGGCAGGATTGTGGAGAGAGCTATGCCCTATATTCTGAATGGGGAAATGTGTCGATGTCCCTGCAGAGGCGGAACAGCCTGCGACATACGTACCGACGTTTTTGTCGTCGGAGCAAATTCGAACTGGGCAGCGTATGCTATCGCAGCTTGTCTTTCAGCTCAAACAAAAACACGTGAAGCTTTCCATAATTCCAAGTTGGAAAGAGCTCTGATAGAGCGCTGCGTGAGCGCCGGCGCTAAGAACGGTCCATCAGCAACACCAATACTCGCAATTGACAACGTATCAATAGATGCTGATACCGCGTTCGTTCAACTGCTCGATTCGGCGCTTACAGATTTTCTCGCCAACCCCCAGCTTGTGACCAGGCGTTTGTCGACCTACGACCAATGAGAAACCAAATCGTGCAACAACTCAATGGGACTTAGAGAGGAGCAATCTCCCATTCTGCTCGATTAGATTGATGACGTAAGAAGCAGCTGCACCTCATCAATGCAGTTAATCTTCTCACACAGCCGTGAGTGTCTTCGACCTCGCATTCGGAGTTCTGAGCAAGAAATTTAACTCCCTCTCAGTTGCGTTTTTCTCTAGTCAATCATGCGCACGATCACTAGTAGTTCGACGCTAGAAACAGTGAACACAAATTAGAACGCCCAAGGCGAGTGTCGCCAAAGAATACAGTAGCCGTTCGTGATCTCTTTTCAAGAGCAATGTTTCCCAGCCACATAGAAAAGCCATTTTGTAGCTCGCAAGAAATACAAGCTTGTTGAGCGTGGTAACTCGCAAAAAATAATTTATAGAACACAGTGATGCTCGTGGAACTTGTGCTGAAGAGTAGATTAAATTGACTGTCAAGCCAGCATCAAGATGGGCAAGAATACCAAAACCGTCAGCTGAAGAATCGGAGCAAAGTCAGCGAACTTCAGAGCTAGTGCAGAAGTACGAGAAAGATGGCAAAACCATCACCATCATGTATGAAGGAGATCCTGTCATATTTGGCCATACAAATCAGGCATTATCAAAGTACTTGATCGAGGCAGCAGAGAAAGGGCTTCACATGTACCTTGGGATGAGCAAGTGCTTACCGGAACTCAACAATGCAATAATTAATTTTGAAAGGAAATATCGAGGTTGCGAATACTTGCCTGAAGATGTAGTTGTCACTCAAGGGGTAGCCGGAGCTCTTGCAAGGCTACATGATGCTCTTCTTGATCCAGGAGACGAAATCGTTGCCCCAGACCCATCCCACTATGTAGGCCCACCCTCCTCCTATCTCTACATGTACGAAGCCAAGTGTACGCACTTTCCATGTAAAGAAGAGGAAGGGTGGAAGCCAGATCTGGATCAGCTGAGAAAGGCCATCACGAATAGGTCTAAAGCGATCGTGATAGTGTCTCCGAACAATCCTTGTGGCGCAGTCTACAGCGACAAAACACTGAAAGAAGTTATCGACATAGCTGGCGAACATGATCTTCCAATAATATCGGACGAGATCTATGGCCTCCTCACCTTTGATGGAATTGAGGCCAAATCCGTCGCCTGCTTGACTGACGATGTGCCCGTAATTGTGTTGAACGGTATCGCGAAGATCTTTCA
>CAYWMG010000360.1:0-3194 GCA_964459245.1 uncultured Candidatus Bathyarchaeia archaeon | reverse complement strand
CACAAGAATAATGAATCTACCCACCACTCAGTCTTTCTCACGAGTTGAATTTTGAGCATTCATTGCGCAACCCGTCTTGCAGCATGTAAATTACCTTATATAGATAACCTAGGAAGTTCTCGAAAGGTCTCGACCTATGGGCGACCGGTTTAACGCACGCTTCAAAGTTGGTTCAATGGTCAAACATTTCTAAGGACTGCAAAATGCTGGAGGAACTTGATTAGTGTATCAAACCATCGATGAAATTTTTTCCGGAAAGTATGACGGCAAAACTGTCAAATTACGTGGCTGGCTTCACCACATGCGAACAGGAGGCGGTATACTCTTCCTCCAGCTTCGAGAAGGGACCGGAGTAATCCAATGTACTCTGAAAAAAGATGCTGTAGGACCAGAAGAATTTGAAAGATTAGGCAGGATCCCAGTCGAAAGCACTGTTGAAATCTCAGGAACAGTGAAAAATGACCCAAGAGCACCTAGAGGATATGAAATTTCGGGCGAGAAAGTAACAATACTCTACCCGGCTGAGGAAGGTTACCCCATTGCCAAGAAGTATCACGGCCCTGATTTCCTACTGGACAACCGTCACCTGTTCATTCGTGACCCTAAGGTTCAGGCTATGCTGCGGGTTCGAGCTCAGCTCATCGAGGCACTTAGAAGATGGTTAATTGACCATGGGTACCTTGAAGTTCACGTACCGATTCTCGTAAACGCGGCGGTTGAGGGAGGTTCCACATTATTCGAGGTCAAGTACTTCGATCAAAAAGCCTACCTGACCCAAAGTTGGCAACTCTATGCTGAGGCTATGATTTCCAGCGTAGGCAAAATTTTCACCCTGGCACCCTCATTCCGTGCGGAAAAATCACGTACCAGAAGACACCTAACCGAATATTGGCACCTTGAGGTCGAAGAACCTTGGTTGGATTTAGACGGTCTGATGGCTCTTGAAGAGCATTTGGTGAGCTATGCTTGTCAACATGTTCGAGAAAGAAACCCTGAAGAATTGAAACTTATAGGCCGTAACCCGCAGGACCTTAAAACGGTGGAACCTCCTTTTCCAAGAATTAGGTATGATGAAGCAGTACAGCTAGTGCAAAAAGCTAGACCTGAATTCAAGTGGGGAGAAGATATGGGCTGGGAAGAAGAGAAGGTGGTAACTGAAAGTTTTGATAAGCCATTCTTTGTGAGCCATTTTCCTAAAGGTGTGAAAGCCTTCTACCATCTGCCAGATCCGAATAATCCGAAAGTCACACTATCCACAGACTTGTTAGCTCCAGAGGGCTTCGGTGAAATAACCGGTGGCGGACAAAGGATACATGATTTAACACAATTGTTAGATAGAATCAAAGAAGATGGGTTGAAGGCGGACGACTACAAATGGTACGTCGAACTCAGACGCTATGGGACTGTCCCCCACTCTGGTTTCGGGATGGGCGTTGAGAGAACCTTGTCATGGATTTGTAAGCTTGAACATATTAGAGATTCGATTGCATTTCCACGATTGATCAATAGAGTCTACCCATAATCAAGGGTTCATATGACACGCATCGTCCCAATGCGCCAGCATGATCTTTCATTTGCTGTCAGACTTGCCAATCAGGAAAAGTGGGCAACGCCTCGGTCAGACTTTGAGCGCATACTCTGGCTAAATCCGCGCGGCAGTTTCCTAGCTCTGGAGGGTAAGGCGAGAATAGGAATGATTACTACAGTTGTCTTCGGAGAAGACCTTGCATGGATAGGGAACGTAATTGTAGATAAACAATTCAGGGGGAGACACATCGGGCAAATGCTGGTGGAACATGCTGTAGCCTACCTGAAGTCCATCAGAGTGAAATGCGTTGGGCTCTATTGCTTTTCGAATAATGTGCGCTTCTATGACAAATTGGGATTCGTGAGAGACTTGGAGTTTGTGAGGTTGAGAAAAGAAGATACACTCACATGCCCGATTGTTCAAGAATTTAGTAAACCACTTACCCTATCGCGATTAATTGAAATTGACAGGAAATGTTTCGGAGCAGATAGATCGAAGCTCTTACGAGCGCTGATTCAAACTAGTCACGGAACCTACTTTGGATTCTCAAATGGGAAATCTGCAGCATACCTAGTGATCAAGAGGTACGTCGATATGTACGAATTCGGACCAGGAGTCGGCATCAACGCGCCAAAGAGAGAGCTGGCGGCGTTGTTCAGCGTGGGAATGAGCCTTGCACGCAAGAGGCCAATCGAATTATCATGTTTCGCCAAGAATCGCACCATCCTCAGATTGCTGGAGGAGCGGGGGTTCCGAATAATCAATAAGGGTTATCGAATGTTTCTCAATCGGAGAGCAAAGCTCGACAACGACCGTGAGAACTATCTGCTCGGATTCTTAGACAAAGGTTAAGCAACGCGAATCATTGGCGCCAATTGAGCAGCAGGCTTTCCTAACCTGCGATCCAGTGATGCTCTAACAAGGCCATAGTATGGTGGAGATGGCCGCTCCGGTCTCGATTTGAACTCTGCGTGGAACTGCGTTGCTAAATAGTAATACTTGTCAGGCAATTCAAATATTTCCATTCTAATTCCGTCAAGGCTACATCCAGAGAAGACTCCGCCTCCTTGTTTTATCCTATCAATATATTCTGGATTAACCTCGTATCGATGCCTGTGACGTTCGGAGATTACATTATGCCCATACAGCAAGCTTGCCTTTGTATTAGGAGTTAGTCGGATCTCATGAGCTCCAAGCCGCATAGTGGCGCCCTTGGAATCTACTCCGCGTTGTTCAGGCATAAGATCAATCAGTGCATATGGAGGATTTGGATCTATCTCAGTACTGTTCGCATTTTTCATATTAAGATAACGAGCATATTCCACCACTGCTAATTGAAACCCAAAGCAGATTCCGAGCGTGGGAATATTATGTTCGCGCGCGTATCTTAGTGCAGCAATCTTTCCCTCGGTTCCTCTCGATCCGAAGCCTCCTGGAACTAATACCCCGTCAAATTTGGATAGGAGAGAACATTTTGCAGCGTCGTTTTCGAACAGCTCTGTTTCAATCCATTGAATCTCAACACGGGCATCGCATGCTCCCCCAGCATGTCTTAATGCCTCATTTACGCTAACGTAAGAGTCTGCAAGTTCAGCATATTTTCCACATAGTGCGATTCGCACAACTTGGTGTGGTGTGATTAAGTGATCAACGATAGTTTTCCAAG
>CAYWMG010000359.1:0-1603 GCA_964459245.1 uncultured Candidatus Bathyarchaeia archaeon | reverse complement strand
CCCCCCTCGGCAGATCACGTGGCCAGTCAGTATAAACCCTAGTAGGATACTGGTCGAATGAAAGCGACTTCGGCCGCTTACACTCTTTCTTCCGGCGCCTAAATTCAGTTAAGCATACTGATGATTAGTCTTCCCAGGATTATGGCTTCTTCCTCGACGCCTCGTAACGTGACGTAGTCGTCGCCTAGTAATGAGTCCCCGCAAATTGGCCTCCCGTACATGACCGTTGGAACTCCTATGCTCGTTGGTCCGCCCGCGTCGTATGCTCCTTTCCCGTAGATCAACTCGGTCTCTTTGCCGTCTATTGAGCTGATGGCATTCTGCAAGCCTCTAACTAGAGCTGATTCTGGATCAACCTCAGATGGAAGCATTACCACATCCTTCTCCACTCTCACTTCCCAAGGCTTCATGTCCCCGATTGCGCGTTTGACTTCTTCAACTGCTTGGTCCACGTCGTCGCCGGGGAGTAGCCTTCGGTCGATCTTCATTCTCGCGTATTCCGGTAGAGTGTGGGGTGCGATGGGGGCGAAGATCAACTGGTACGGTAGGGCGTGAATTCCTCCAAGTTTAGGATGAGTCTTTGTGAACCTCATCTTTTTGATTCGGTTGATGATTTCTACGCTGCCGTCTATGGCGCTTAATCCTTCGTCGGGAGAGCTTGAGTGGGTTGCCTTTCCTTTTACATGAATGAGGATGTCCACCCTTCCTCTGTTTGCTACTGACAAACGATTTTCGCCGCCGATTAGAATGATGCCAAACTTGGGTTTTGGATTAAGTTTGGGAATCATAGCCCAAGAGCATTCGTGGCTGCTTCTGCCTTCATTGTTAGCTGCGAAGTATAATGTTCCTTTCAGTTTCACCTTGGCGTTAACGAACGCTTTCAGCAGCGTAAGCATTGCAGCAAAGTGTGCCTTGTTTTGACTAGCTCCTTGACCAAAGGCGCATGGCTCATTAATGTCATACTCTGTGGGAACCGCGATTTTTCCCGAGAATGGGTCTCGCATCAAGTTGAAGTGCTGTACTGGCGTATACGCCATTATCAAGAGCGACGCATCTTTCTCTCCAGAACCTAACTTGACTGCAATTTGATTCTTCGGCATATCCAGTATGTTATGAACACCAATGCTCACCAGCTCCGGCCGAATAACCTCTTGGACGTAATGAACCAGTTTGGGGTCGTCAGGCTCCATTAACGTTTGGGCACCCAACGGTACGGTGCAGTCGACCTTCAACAATTTGACAAGCGTTCTAACTAAATACTCACGATCAAGATACTTCTCGAACTCGTATTCCGCCAATTTAGTAACCTCCTGAAAGCACGTTTAACGTGAACATTTATTCTTCTACGTCTGCTCTAATCATTCAACTTGGGTCTTCATCGTGACGCTTCTTTGATTATATTTAACGCTGCATCTCTTAACCGAGTTGTTGTCCGTGACTGAGAGTCCTTAAGCAGGTCAACCTCTTTCTGATGGCTTGAGATTCGCTCATTTCGATCAAGGATCATTCGTTTGTCCTCTTCGGGCGCCGGCCCACCTCGGGTCTTTCGCTTCGCCACATTATCATCAGGGGTGAGTGCTGACTTGATCTGTGCCTCAGGGAG
>CAYWMG010000358.1:0-2558 GCA_964459245.1 uncultured Candidatus Bathyarchaeia archaeon | reverse complement strand
AGTTATGGGAGACAGGTAAGTTCGGCGTGCAAACCATATAGCCCCTCAACTCCCACAAAAGCGGCAAACTGGGGCTCATTAAACTACAGAACAACAGCCAGCAATTGGATCTCGAGTAGCTATCTAGACGCCCCGTTGATGCCAATAACCGCTCCAACCTAGAAACGTTCAAAAACGGAACAATCGTTCCAACCAGAACAAACGCCTCTATGACTGCTAACACGGCTGACAGAACACGCATCAGTTACGCCGAATTCAGAAAAACCTCGCCCACAATCAAGCAGCTACACCATATCGAAACAGAAATGATGTTTCGAAACATTAGTAACACCTTGCATTCCGAAACCTTTCGAAACGCTGATACTTCCGGCTCGCTATACATTCCACACAATCCTGGACTCGGAAGCGTGCGGAAGGCAACTTGTACACGCGGCAATAACTCGGCAAGCGGCCTCCACTCGCGTATTTGGTAAGCTTCTCTCATTCCAGCATGACTAGGGGGCTCCCCCCATGGAAAGCTAACCAGGTTACAAGTGACTGGTACAGCGGTTCGGCACCTACATTAACACGTCACGATTAGCTATACGAACAGGCTTGAGATTGAGTTGTTCTAGGTTGGAAAAGTGTATATGATCAAGACTTGAATTCAGCCATAAACATTGCAATATCAGGAAGTTAATCTAGTATTTCTCCACTTCCCCGCGTACGTGACCTGCCTTCAATAGAGCGAAGTGATGAACATCGGTAGGTACCCGCAGCTTCCCAGTATTGTTGATTCGCTCAATCTTAGAGAACGCCTCGCGATCAACGTCCTTATCAAGAGTGAGATCACCACTATTCTCCAAGTGAAAGTTCCCAAGCTCCTTGTGAAGCCCCAAGATGTCAGACTTGGACAGAAGAACCGAACCAGCGATCACTAACTTCTTTGTGTCAAATACGTCATGGCTCTCCGACGGAGATGCAGCCATATACTTACTCAAGGCCTCGTTCACCAACTCCGCCACGTTCTTACCCTGCTGCTTCGCCTTTGATATCACGCTGTTGTACAGATCCCGGTCCAACCCGCGAATCAGTACAGCATTATTATTCATGAAACCCAACTCACAATGATACGTGGCTTAACTTGATATCAAGATAACATTGATTACATATGTTTCTTATAAACCTTGTTAATTCTTTTTACATCCATTAACATGTAGTACTTGCTTGCCTCGTTTGCGATGCAAACTTGGCAACCCAACAAATGAGTTGAAAAAATTTGGTTGAAGACCTCGAAAAGTTACTGTTTGAAGAAATTCCTGAGATGGAGACGCCTAAGGTTAGAAGGTGTGAGTGGTGCCATCAGGCGCTGCCTAATGATCGCTACCACCTGAAAATTTGCCTTCAATGCCGGAAAGAATCAATTGCGACCTTCATGAAGGAACATTAACCGTATCTGGCTGGTTTCTAACCCAGCCGAACCGACTCCTCTCTTATCTCGCTTGTTAATCTGAAGGCTTCAAAACACGTTCGAAATCTTTTAACCGAATCTCTAGTGCGCCCACGTATCAGATGGGCCGAGCAGCGTGATAACAAACCAGCTTTATGTCGTTGGCTTCTACTGATATTAGGTCGAAGTTGAATAGTGCGATCGTCCTGTTATCCGGAGGAATTGACTCTGCCACTGCTCTGTACTGGACAAAGCAACAAGCAGCAAGCATCTTCACCATGAACATGGAATACGCACAGGCTAGCTATCAAGAGGCTACTGCAGCGAGGAAGATTGCAAATGCAGCGAGAGTGAAAGAGCACCTCACGATCTCCTTGCCCTACTTCAAGGAGATACAAAGCCGTTATCACCCAACCGAGCCACAATCTTGCACTGTAACGACAGCTTACGTGCCTGCACGGAACCTGATCTTCTGCGGAGTCGCAGTTGCATATGCGGAGACACTCAACACTGATGCTATTGTTTTCGGCTCCAACGCTGATGATGCCCAAGAATTACCGGATGCCACGCCGGGTTTCATTCGGAGAATGAACGAGTTGGTTGAGACGGGAACCCGAATGGGCGTAAATGGGACTCCAGCGAAGATTATTGATCCACTTATCAACTTCAGCAAGACGGATGTCCTAAGGCTTGCTGTAAATCTCAAGGTTCCACTAGAACTCACCTGGAGCTGCTACGAAGATGTTGAGCTTCCATGCGGGAAGTGTCGGGGGTGCCGCATGAGACTCGACGCCTTTAACACACTTGGGATGATGGATCCTTTAGAGTATGTTTGACTAACACAACCTACTTACTATCGAGTAGACCGTTTTACAATTCTCCCCCATAGCAATTCGCCCGTTCACCATCTAAAGTAACGTAATGATGTCAATGACCTCGCATCCTAGCAGGCAAGGATGTGACGAGTTCAAGCAATTAGATAGGATTATACATAATTATAATCTTATATCATATGACCGCGAATAGTCTTGGTTCCATGTCTTCGGTGATTTTATGACACTCAATAAATCAACCTCGAAAATTACACAGATTAGGAAACGCGAAGGGCACATTGGTCAATTTGATAAGG
>CAYWMG010000357.1:0-3069 GCA_964459245.1 uncultured Candidatus Bathyarchaeia archaeon | reverse complement strand
GGCGCTTGATGCCAGGATCATTATTGACCCTGCAATCAAGCTGAGACGTTCTGAACCCTACCCTCATCTTGTGATGATGCCGTACCCAACGAAATATGTGACTCCGTGGAGATTGAGAGAAGGTACCGAAGTTATGCTGCGACCGATCAAACCAGAAGATGAGCCGATGGAGCTTGACTTCATCAGAGGATTATCAACAGAAACTAGTCGTTTCCGATTTTTTCAAATTATCAAAGATCTACCGCACGATGCACTGGTCAGGTTTTGCAATATTGACTACGATAGAGAAATGGCGTTCATCGCTGAAACGACGGACCTGAACACTAACCAAGCCCCACAGAGAATCGAAATCGGAGTAAGCCGACTAATATTAGACCCTAACAGAAGGCGCGGCGAGATAGCGGTAGTCATCGCGGACAAATTTCAAGGCAAAGGGTTAGGAACAAAACTCGTAGATATGCTCATCGAAGTTGCCAGAGACAAAGGAGTCGAAGCCTTATACGGTGTGATCATGTCGGGGAACATGGCAATGATTCGCCTCTGCGAGAAGCTTGGCTTCGCCATACGTAGAGAACAAGACAGCGTACTCGCAGAATTGAAACTCAACTACTAACAATCAAGACTGGAAAACATTACTTTCTCAGTCTCATTCCAGCGGCATGAACCATCCAGACAATTAGAACCCATACTGCAATATCCACAATTAGACCCAACACGTTATAATTCGTTGGATTTCCAGGGTATATGATGACAGTGCGCCAAACAAGCGGAAGGCCATAATTAGATGCACCTAACAACTCACCCCTAAGAATATGAAGTCCTGTCTCTGTGACCAATAGAAATCCCTGAATCAAGCCAGTTATCAAAGTAATGAGCAAACCGCCAATAATGACCGTGAGGTGAACTTTCACATTCATTGCGACATCAACCCTGTCAACTCCATTAGCATATTTAACGTATAATGGAATCGGTTACTCGCATAAAACCTGAATTGTTTTTCAACTAACCATTATACCAAGTCTACGTAGGTTTATCAAATTGGGGTAGGATATTAGGCAACGTTCAAAATGTCAACCGCGGGTATAAGTCAAGAACTGGTTGAAGTCGCTTACATGAGTGCGAAGGATGAACTGAACGAGTACGCCATCTACAAGAAGTACTCAGAGCTCCGAACAACACAAAAGTCGGAATTCAAGAATACGCTCGTACGACTAGCGGGGATGGAATACAAACATTATCAGTTCTGGAAGAAATTTTGTCCAGACCACGATGTTACCGTCAACAGGCTAAAGCTTACTTTGATGGTTTTCGTGCGAATCTTCTTGGGAGTAACCTTCGCGTTTAAACTTCTTGAAAGAACAGAAACAGAGGTGATTAAACAATACAAGGAGATCGCTCACCTTGTCCCCTCAGAAGACCAGCAGATGCTTCATGAAATTATTGGCGACGAAGAGGAACATGAGAAGGAATTCGCTGACCAGTTTAACGAACCCCACATCAAGTACATATCTTTCATAGTGCTGGGTTTAGCCGACGCTCTAGTGGAGATAGCAGGAATTCATGCAGGCTCTTTGGGAATATATGTTTCAACAGAACTCGCCGGCTTGGCTGGAATCATAGCAGGTGCAGCTGCTTCGATGGCGATGGCGTCCGCGGCATATGCACAAGCCAAGACTGGTTTCAAGGGATCGGCAGGACTCTCAGCGATCTATACGGGCGTCTCATACTTCTTGACAGCCATCATCCTTGCGACGCCATACTTCCTAACGAAGATCATGCTCAACGCGCTCCTCGTCTCATTAGCTGCAGGGATTATCTTAATAGCGTTCACAAGCTTCTACGGGTCAATTATTGCGGGATCAAGTTTCCGCAAGGATTTCGTAGAAGTTACCAGCATAATGCTCGGCGCTACTGTAGCGTTATACCTACTCGGCACAGTCCTTAGGTACTTGACTGGAATGACGATATAGTAAGCCACTCAAGGATGGTCGGGCAGTTAGATTAGGTCACGGAGGTCAAGGCCCGATTTGCTGCTGCGACTCCTGCTCCTTCGTTGAACTTGAATTTCTCAAAAGTCAGTGCGCTCTCAATAGCGGAGACCGTGGCTAGGAGATCGTTCTTGTTTATGTTTCCCATGTGGCCCACCCTGAAAGTCTTGCCTTTCAACGGTCCTAGTCCTCCAGCGATGACTACGCCATTCTCTGCCATATTCTTCCTGAATTGACCGTCTTGAACTCCGTTCGGATAATGAGTCACGGTCATCGTGTTGGCGGATTCACTATCTTGGCATAACAGTTGTAGTCCTATGGATCTCATGGCCGCTCGGTAGGCTGATGCAAACTTAGCATGACGGTTATACCTGGCTTGAAGACCTTCTGTCAAGATCATTTGACAACTTTTGTGCAACGCGTAGATCATGTTCACCGCATGAGTGGCAAAGTAGTTTACGGGATCATTGAGCACGGGCATCCAACGCTGAATATCTCCGTAGTATGTTCTCATTGGTGTTCTGCGGTTCTGCCTGATTTTCATCGCTTGCTGGTTGAAGGCTATGATCGCCAAGCCGGGAGGAACAGCCAACGCCTTCTGGGAACCAGTGAAACAAACATCAATACCCCAAGCGTCCACGGGCAACTCAATACCCCCTAGGGAACAAACTGCGTCTAGCACGAACAAGGCTCCGTTTGATTTCGCGGCTGCGGCGAGTTCTCGAGCCGGGTTCAAGGCTCCGGTTGAAGTATCAACATGAACCGCTAGCAAGGCTCTGTAGGGCTTTGAAGATAATTTTGTTCGGACCTGCTGGGGGTCGGCGATTGATCCCCACCGTACATCCATCTTGTCCACGGTAGCTCCCAACGTCTCCGCAACTTCAGCAAGCCTATCTCCGAAGTACCCCCCGGAGATGGCGAGCACCTTATCGCCAGGTTCTAAAACGTTAGCCAACGCGACCTCAGCTCCCAGCGTTCCGCTACCCGCAATCGGTAAAATTACTCCATTAGTCTGGAAAATTTTCGCAAGATTCCCTATCACGTCCTTCAGAATGGTAACGAACTCGGAACTAACATGAGA
>CAYWMG010000356.1:0-9699 GCA_964459245.1 uncultured Candidatus Bathyarchaeia archaeon | reverse complement strand
CGATCTACAAATCCAGACAACTGGCCAAACCCATTCAATCAAACCTCTCGTGCTTGAGAAGGAGGATTGGGGTGAGTGACTACTGTCGAGAATTGGTCTGCTTTACGATCAGCTTAGACCAGACGAACGATTGATCATTGAAGCAGCAAAACGAGATTCCATAGAACTAACACTTTACAATACGAACGAACTTGCGTTAGAGTTAACCGGTGCAGGTGATGGCGTAGATTTAGCGGACGCTCTCTTGCAGCGCTGTGTATCCTACTTCAGAAGCATACATTTGACAGCGACTTTAGAAGCTCGTGGAAAGACTGTGGTTAACTCCTTCAAGGCAGCCTCGATCTGCGGAAATAAACTTCTGACCTCAATATGCCTAAGTCGCGCAAAAATTCCCACACCTCGCACATACGTAGCCTTCACTGAAGAAGCATCGCTCCGTGCTTTGGAACAGGTAGGGTATCCAGCAGTCTTGAAACCAGTTGTAGGCAGTTGGGGCCGACTCGTCGCGCTAATCAAGGATAGCGACTCGGCAAGGTCGATTATAGAAGCACGGGAATATTTGCACCCAATTCAGCAAGTGTATTACCTTCAGGAGAAGATTAGACGCCCAGATAGGGATATTCGATGTTACGTGATTGGAGATCAAGCCGTTGCCGCAATATTTCGCCATGCTCCAACCGATGATTGGCGAACCAATACGGCACGTGGAGGAATAGCCGAGAATTTTTCGGTGACGCCGGACCTCGAGGAGATCAGTGTTAGAGCTGCCCAGGCTGTTGGAGGCGGAGCTTTTGGAGTGGATCTTATGGAAACGGAGGCTGGTCTTATGGTCCATGAAGTCAACCATACTACTGAATTCAAGAACACTGTTCAAGCTACTCACATTGACATCCCCAAACTGTTGATTGAGTACGCGCTACAGCAGGCTAAGAAATGATCAAAATCTCCGTAATGGGCGGTTCAGGTTACGTGGGCGGGGAACTACTGCGACTTTTAGTCTCCCATCCAGCGTGTGAGATTCGAGTAGTTACTTCTCAACAATACGCTGGCGAACCGCTCTATAGAGTTCACCCAAACCTTAGAGGTCTGACTATGCTTCGATTTCAAGAGCGCAATGTGGAAGCGATCGCTACCGATAGCGACTTTGTCTTTACAGCCCTTCCTCATGGAAAATCCATGGACATTGTACCTCGCCTATTAAATCGAGGGCCAAAGATTGTGGACATGACAGCGGACTTCCGACTGAAGAACCCTACAGCATACAAGGAATATTATGACTATGAACATCAACATCCAGAACTGCTTGAGAAATCAGTTTACGGACTCCCTGAACTCCACCGATCCAAGATTCGAAATTCACGACTGCTAGCCGTGCCGGGATGCATGGCAACCGCTGCGATCTTAGGTCTCGCTCCGCTCATACTAGATGGTTTCATCGATACTGACAGAATCGTGGTCGACACGAAGATAGGTTCTTCAGGAGCAGGCGCTAGCCCAACTCTGGCCAGCCACCATTCTGAACGTTCAGACGGCGTTCGTCCCTACAAAGTAACTGGTCATAGACACATCGCAGAAGTTGAACAAGAACTCGGTCAATTGGGCAACGGCGTGGTCAAGGTTGCCTTTACACCACATGCAGTGAACATGGTTCGTGGGATATTGATGACCGCTCATACGTTCACGCGGAGGAGTCTCACGGACAAGGATCTGTGGAAGGCTTACCGAGCCCGGTATGGCAACGAACCATTCATCAGAATGGTATCAGACAGGAAAGGTCTCTACGGCCTGCCAAACCCAAAAGTCACCACTGGAACAAACTTCTGTGACATTGGTTTTGAACTTGACTCACACACGCAGCGAGTCATCGTGTTCACCGCGCTCGACAACCTGATAAAAGGAGCAGCGGGACAAGCAGTCCAATGCTTCAACATAATGAATGATTTAGACGAGCGGACTGGCCTCAACGCGTCTGGGCTTCACCCCTAGTGATTAACATGGTCGTCGTGGTGAAAGTTGGAGACAAAGTAATGAACAGCGCATTCTCAGAAGACGCATTAAACGATCTCGCAGAGGTTACGCGCGGAAACCAAACAGTTCTTGTCCACGGAGGAGGCAACACTGTAACCAACATAGCTGAGAAGCTTGGCGTACATCAAAAGTTCGTAACATCTCCCGATGGCTTCAGAAGCAGATACACGGATGAGGAGACGATCCAAATCTACACTATGGTAATGGCTGGAAAAATAAACAAAGAAATCGTTCGTCATCTAGAAAGCAGAAAGATCCAGGCCATAGGCCTCTCGGGATTAGACGGCGCTCTAATTCGGGCAGAACGAAAGAAGAAACTCGTTATCAAGGATGAACGCGACAGAAAACGCGTGATAGACGGTGGATACACGGGTAAAGTTACTGCTGTAAACAGCTCTCTCCTTCGCTTGCTCATCACGTCGGGTTTCGTCCCAGTGATCGCGCCCATAGCTATGGGCTTGGACAGCGAACCATTGAATATTGATGGAGACAGAACTGCAGCCTACGTCGCAGGAGCATTACAAGCAGAGTTGCTCATTCTTCTAACTGACGTTGAAGGCGTATCGATTCACGGCCACCTCATAGAACGCATCCAAGTCGACGGTGCAAAACAAAAACTTCACAACCTTGGGCCAGGCATGATCACGAAAGTCTACGCCGCACTGGAAGCCATCTCCATGGGCGTCAAAAAGGTAATGATCTCTTCAGGCCACCACCCGAAACCCTTCACATCAGCAATCCAAGAAAAGAATGGGACTCTGATAGTTGCATGAACAGTTCAGACATAAGAATGATAGAGGAAGCGCATCTTGCGAAATTCTACGCTCGAAAACCAGTAACCTTGGTAAGGGGTAAAGGCGTACTCCTCTTTGATGCTGAAGGAAAGGAATACATCGATTGCACCGGCGGCTACGGCACTTGTATAGTAGGGCACGCGCATCCAGACGTGGCAGAAGCTATCGCCCAGCAAGCGCACAAACTGATTTCATGCCACGGATCCACCTACAATGACGCTCGAGCGAACCTACTTTCAATCCTTGCAACCATTCTACCGTCAGGACTGGATCGAGTATTCCTAAGCAACAGCGGACCGGAGTCTATTGAATTAGCCATCAAGCTCGCAAGAAAATCAACTGGCAAACGAAAAATAGTAGCCATCAAAGGAGGCTTTCATGGCAAGACGCATGGCGCCCTATCAGCCACATGGGAGAGCAAATATCGAAAGAACTACGAGCCACTTGTACCGGACTTTGTGCACATCCCATTCGGAAATTTCGAGGAAGCCAAGGCCATAATCTCGAAGGATACTGCAGCAGTTCTAGTGGAACCGATCCAAGGCGAAAGCGGAATCCGAGTGCCTTCACCCGACTGGCTACCCTTGCTAAGAAATTTGACTCAAGATACTGGGGCGCTGATGATTGCGGATGAGATTCAGACAGGCTTTGGAAGAACAGGACGGATGTTCGCCTGTAATCATTACGGAGTCACCCCAGACATTATGTGTCTAGGGAAAGGAATTGCGAGCGGCCTACCAATTGGCGTTACTGTCGCCCCTGAAAGAATCATGGCCTCTATGACGGTTGGAGAACACTCAAGCACGTTTGGAGGCAACCCCGTCGTTTGTGCAGCTGCTGAAGCCACAATCAAGGTTCTCTTGAAAGAACAACTTGTTGAAAACGCAGCCAACTCAGGAGCATACCTCAAAGACCGACTTCTGGATATGCAAAGAGAGCTACGGATAATCCGCGAAGTCAGGGGAGTCGGTCTCATGCTCGGAATGGAGATGAGGTTCGACGTTTACTCCATACTTCAGAGCGTGCTTCAAAACGGCGTGTTAATGTTGGACGCTGGAAGGAACGTACTACGCTTCTTGCCCCCACTCTCAATCCGAAAGGAGCATATCGACCGCGTCGTCACCTGTCTCAAAAGTGTCTTGGTGAAGGAGCAACTTGCAAAATTACCCAGTTGAACTTCTCCAATCTATGCTGAAAATTTACAGCCCAAGCGGGTCGGAGAAACAATTAGCAGAATTCCTACTCGAGCACATGTCTGCCCGCGGGTTCAAGGCTAGGAAAGACAGCGTTGGAAACGTCATCGGAGAACTAGGCAATGACGGCCCGAAAATACTACTGTGCGGTCATATGGACACAGTCTGCGGCGAAATCCCAGTTCGAAAAGAAGGCGATCTCCTGTATGGACGGGGTTCTGTAGATGCCAAATCATCTCTCGCCGCAATGATTGCTGGAAGTTCTCTAGCAATGGAACGAAATCCCGCTCCATCTCGAGTAACAGTAGCAGGAGTCGTTGAAGAGGAAGCCTCGAGCAGAGGCGCAAAAACCCTGATCTCCTCAGGTAATGCATACGATTTAGCGGTGTTCGGAGAACCCAGCGGGGCCTCAAACATAACCATCGGCTACAAAGGAAGTCTAAAACTTCAAGTAACATTCACAACGACCGGCGGGCACTCCGCATCGCCATGGCTTTCAAAGAACAGCTACGAGGAAGCATTCATGTTCTGGAAAGCATTCAAGAAATCCATGGTTGACAATGACTCTCCATCAAAATTCTCAACAGTCACAGGATGCGTTACAACCGCCGTAGCCGGCGATTCTACAAGTAATATCCCATCTCAAGCCAGACTAATCATAGACCTACGACTTCCTCCAAGCATCAAGACAGCAGATATGATCTACAGAGCAGAAGAGTTCACTGGCCACTATCAAAAGAACCACGACGGCGTACGAGTTAGAATGAAAGTGAATGATCAGACTGAAGCATACCTCGCACAGGAAGACTCCATTGCCGTCCGAGCTTTCCGCTGGGCAATCAGAAATACGATGAAGTGCCCCGTCCTACTTGTAAAGAAGACAGGAACTAGCGACATGAACCTATTCGCAGAATCCACCTCTATGCCAATGATTGCATACGGACCTGGTGATTCAAGCCTAGACCACACTAAGAATGAACATATCAGCATCCGAGAGTATCTTAATAGCGTCGAAATTTACGCGAGCGCAATACAACACCTAGCCTCGCTCACTCGCAAGAAGAACTTGCTTCCAAACGTGGGCCGAAACTAGAGCTAACAATCTCGCCTCATGAACCTAGCTCGAACTTAAGATTCCAAATAAGGGATTGAATTAGCCATGCAAACTTAGGAACCTGATGTCTCGGAAGTGACATTAGACAAGTGCTTTACAACAGGTCAAGCATCAATAAACGCTAAAACAACTGCTGCGCGTCTTTAGAAGCTTAAACGAGCACTAGATTCCAAGTTCAAGCTCCAGTTCAGGAGAAAAACGGCTTCTGCGAGAGGATGCGAAAAGCATATTCAACTAGTCAAGATTGTTACTGCGGGCCCGGGCCCGTAAGGATGCTGATACGAAATCAACTCCCGGGATGCTCAGCTAGGCTAGAGCGACAGAGTAACTGTCGAAGCTCATAAGATGACCGAAGAAACCTGCTGGTCGAGGGTTCGAATCCCTCCGGGCCCACCAACTTCTGAACCGTCGAATTTTCTAGTGGGGCCTTTCCTCCACTCCTTCGCTCCGTTACGGCAACCCTGCGGGGTTGACCTCGCAGGGTTCTTCTCAACTAATCCGCCCCACATTATGGATCAGGGAAAAGCCATACAGGGAGGCAACCGTCGAAAACAAATCCATAGCCGGAAACTCAACCCTAGACGACTCAGAATTGGGCATGTTTTGAAGAACTTAAAGCTTCGACTAGTTCGGTAAATTGCCAGCCTGTTGCCCATCGAAGAAATTCAGCAGAGAGCCCTAAGAACCACCTGGACCCACTCTCCAACTAGGTTGGTTGCTATTTGGATCTGACTATACGTCTCGCTGGTGAGGCGGGTGACGGAGTGCTTGTGGCAGGCGATATCATAACCTATGCCGCTTCACGCATGGGATTGAAGATCTTCAACTTTCGGACTTATCCACCTTCAATTCGAGGTGGCCCATGCATGTTCCAACTTCGAATAAGCGACTCTCAGGTCTATTCTCAAGGTGACTTGCTTGATCTTCTTGTTGCGTTTAATACCGAAGCTTTCTCGCTTCACTTTAAGGATCTCAAACCAGAAGGCGCAGTCATCATTGATGAGGACCAAACCCCGAAGAACCATCCACATTTGCCGAGGCGCTGTATTGGCGCTCACTTCACTAGAATTGCCAAGGACGAGTTACGTTCATCCAAAGTTAGAAACATGATCATCATTGGATATACGGCAGCCCATATCGGCGTCGAAAAATCTGTCGTGAGTGATGTGGTGTATGGAAAGTTGGGATCGCGGAAGGATCTACTGCAGAAGAATCTCTCTGCAATAGACATTGGGTACAAATTAGCACCTAGGACGATTTCACTTACGCGACCAACGGTTTCTGACAAGATTGTTCTCTCCGGACATGAGGCGATCGTGCTGGGAGCTGTTGCTGCCGGATGTCGCTTCTATGCTGCGTATCCAATAACTCCCGCCGGAGATATCATCGAAGAAATGGCGACCATTCTACCGGTTGTTGGTGGAACGTTGTTTCAAGGAGAAGATGAGATAGCTTCACTGGGAGCAGCGATAGGGGCTTCTTTTGCTGGCACAAAGTCTATGACGGCAACTTCCGGACCAGGACTTTCATTGATGACGGAGATGATTGGACTTGCCTCTATGGTTGAGATTCCGGTGGTAATCGTTGATGCACAAAGAGGCGGACCGTCAACCGGCCTTCCAACTAAGACTGAGCAATCAGACCTTAACCATGCATTGTATGGTGGACACGGTGATGCTCCAAGAATAGTCCTAGCACCAGGCAACGTGCAGGACTGTTTCTACCAAACTGTGAGAGCGTTCAACTTAGCGGAACGATACCAACTTCCAGTTATCGTCTTGACCGACCAGTCGTTGTCACAACAGACTGAGGGCATGTCCGTCCCTGCCCTTGAGAAGTTGAAGATTCTAGATCGGCAGAAGGCAGAGGTTACTGGTGACAGTTATTACCGATACATGATCACTCATGACGGTATCTCTTCCTTCTCAACACCGGGAGAACTTAAGAGGGAGTACGTTGCGGAAAGTGTGGAACACGACGAGAAAGGTCGGGTAAGTGTTCTCCCAAATATCCATTCAGAAATGATGGCGAAACGGTTTCGGAAGCTTGAGACGGCTGCAACGGAACTTGCTAATGATCCATTGAACGTCATGGAGCTTTCCGATCCGCAGGCCAAGGTGGGTGTGGTTGGGTGGGGCTCTACGCAAGGAGCAATACACGAAGCTATTCTGCAAGCCAAACAGAAATCGCTGCACGTGAGCTGGCTACAGTGTAAACTCATGAATCCGCTGCCCAAGGTGGAGATCACGAGTTTCATTAAAGGATTGAGAGTACTGCTTGTGCCGGAATTGAACTATACCTCTCAATTCGGGAACGTTCTCCGCGCTGCTTTCCGCATTGAACCAATTTCACTGACCAAGTCGGAAGGGCTTCCTTTCACGGCCGGTGAGATTTTGCGCAAGATCGAGGAGGTGGCTGAAAATTGAGCGCGAATGGTCCGCGGGAGTATGGAAGTGAAGACTACTCCCCAACGTGGTGTCCTGGCTGTGGCGACTTCGGTGTGCTCAGATCTGTTGACATGGCATTCAAGCAGCTCGGCCTTCGTCATGAGCAAATCGTAATTGTTGCTGGGATTGGATGCCACGGCCGTTTCCCACACAACTTCAAGACTTACGGCTTTCACACACTCCATGGAAGAGTGTTACCTATCGCGCAAGGAATCAATATCACCAAACCACAACTACACGTCGTGGGAATTGCAGGGGACGGAGATGCTTTTGCTATCGGTGGAGGACATTTTCTGCATGCAGTTCGGAGAAATCCTGACATAGCGTATATCGTATTAGACAACGGAATCTATGGACAGACGAGAGGTCAGCCGTCACCCACAACACCAGTCGGATACAAGACAAGAATTACCCCAAATGGAAACCCTGAAGACCCACTCGATATTGACGCATGCGCATTGTATTGTGGAATCTCATTCTTGGGACGAGGATTCCCTGGCAGACCTAACCACCTCGCACACTTGATCGCTGAAGGAATCATGCACAAGGGCTTCGCGTTGATACACGTACTAAACCCATGCCCGACCTTTCACGATTCCTGGAATGAATACATGGATAAGATTGTTGAAATTGGCTCAGAACATAATTCATCCAACCGCGAAGCAGCATTCAAACTCTCAGGAACACAAGACAAAATTATGATAGGCACACTATTCAAACAAGAACGCCCCACAATGGCAGAGCGAGTGAAGGTAATGACCCCAAAATTAGAGATCAAAGATTTACTCAACACGTATAGATAGACTCCTCATGCGACATTGTTCACGCGGTGCAAGACGCTCAACAAGTGCATCCCAAGGTTGGAAAGCAACCGCAATCCCTTTTCTCGGTAACTCGCCCACAACAACATCGTATCTTTTCAGCTGGAGTAGACGCTAGAATGGCTGATTTCGAAAAACTGCTCGGGTCGTCCGGTGAGCGAGCTGTAATGTCAGGCAATGAGGCCATTGCCCGCGGGTGCATCGAAGCAGGTGTCAAAGTCTCGACATGCTACCCCGGAACCCCAGCATCTGAGATTACAGACGCTCTCTATGCTACATCCGAAAGAACTGGCATGTACGTGGAATACTCAACAAACGAGAAGGTTGCTCTTGAGGTTGCTGCTGGAGCTGCAGTGACAGGTGTAAGATCTATCGCGAGCATGAAACATGTAGGTCTGAATGTTGCCTCTGACGTCTTGGTGACATTGGCATATGTCGGAGTCAGAGCAGGATGTGTCATTGTTTCAGCTGATGACCCTGGCTGCTGGAGTTCCCAGAACGAACAGGATAACCGATACTATGCACAACTTTCAGGAATCCCCTGTCTCGAACCAGCTAACGCTCAGGAGACCAAGGATATGACGGTTGACGCATTTGAAATTTCAGAGAAACTTGAGCTTCCGGTGCTTCTCAGGACCACAACGCGTGTAAACCACACACTGAGTCCCGTCATGCTCGGGGAACGTTTGGAAAAAATATCCAAAGCGCGATTTCTGAAGGATGCGAAGCGTTTTGTTATGATTCCCAGCAACGCCTTGGTAAGACATGAGGTACTCTTGAAACGGCTTGATCAAGCAAGAGAGGTCAGTGAGAGAACAGGTTTCAACAGAGTCCTCGGAGAAGGTGAAGACGTAGGCATAATTACATCAGGTGTCTCAACCAACTACAGCCTTGAAGCAGTGAACAGGCTTGGAATTAGTGCGTCAGTTCTAAAGCTAGGATTAACCCACCCCCTCCCACCAAGGCTGATTCTAGATTTCGTGAAAAGATTCAAGAAAGTATTCGTTGTGGAGGAACTTGAACCAATCCTGGAAAATGCCGTGAGAAGTATTGCTTTTGGAATGCTCAACAGCCCGTCAATCTTAGGGAAGCTAACAGGCCATCTACCTAGGAATCATGAGTATTCTACTGGAATCGTGTGCGATGCTTTTTGCAAGGGACTTGAGAAGGATCTTCCGAGAGAGATCGTGGATGGTAGATGTTTCAAACTCTCGTTTGAGATACCGCAGAGGTCACCTGTGCTTTGCCCGGGCTGTCCTCACCGTGCCTCTTTCTATCTTATGAAGACAGTGTTGAAGCCAA
>CAYWMG010000355.1:0-4591 GCA_964459245.1 uncultured Candidatus Bathyarchaeia archaeon | reverse complement strand
TTTCCCGCCGCCATATCATGCAACAGATCAAGGGTTCACTAAAGAGATTAAAGATGGATTACGTTGACTTGTACCAGATTCATCGTTGGGATTACACGACGCCAATTGAAGAGACTCTTCGAACCCTCAACGGCCTCGTCCACGAAGGAATGGTGCGTTATATTGGCGCCTCGAGCATGTGGGCTCGACAATTCGCCAAGGCCCTATCTATCAGCGACCGTTTCGGTCTAGAACGTTTCGTGAGCATGCAGAATTACTACAACCTATGCTATCGGGAGGAAGAACGTGAAATGATCCCTCTCTGCCGCGAAGAAGGGATAGGATTGATTCCTTGGAGCCCGCTGGGTCAAGGATTTTTGACTGGCAAGTATCGTCGAACAGAGACGCCGGATTCACCACGCTACAAGTCGAGCAAAGTATTTGCCGAACGCTATTTCCATCCTGAAAACTTCGACGTACTCGAGCGTGCTCAAGAAGTAGCAAGCGAGAAGGATGTTCCAGTAGCTCAGGTTGCCTTGGCTTGGCTACTCCACAAAGGAGTAACTGCACCAATCATTGGAGCAACAAAAGTTGAACATGTCGAAGACGCTGTAAAATCTCTTGAGCTTAAACTCAGTGAAGGTGAGATCAAACGACTCGAAGAACCATACAAACCACATCCTATCTGGGGACATAGATAACAAAACAGACAGAAACGTGTGTGACTCCCGAACGGCTCATAGCGGAATGAGATCCCTTGAACTATATTGATGCCCATCTACACCTAGCTGACTCTGGCTACTCTGGATTGATTCAAGAAGTTATGGACGACGCCGCTAAGAATGGGGTTCATTATCTACTCTCCAATGGAATGGATTACGATTCATCCGTCAAAACGTTGGCCTTAGCGGACCAGTACAAGAACATAGTACTCGCCGCAGTAGGCCTACACCCGTGGACGGCTGCAAATACAAATGGGAAACTCGCTTTGGACATCTTCGAGCAACTTGTTGAAGAAAACAGAAAAAAGATTACGGCGATAGGGGAGATTGGACTGGACGGTCGATATTCTCAAGATGAGAATCAGAAACTTAGACAACGAGAAGTATTCCAATTCTTCCTCGGCTTGGCAGAACGGTGTAAACTTCCCGTTATTGTTCATTCCCGACTCGCAATAGATGAGGTATTGAACATGCTTCCTTCCTTTACTCTTCCAAAGGTTGTATTGCACTGGTACTCTGGCCCAGCAGAATATTTGCAAAAATTCATGGATCAAGGATATCTCATCACAATAGGACCGAACGTCCTCTACGCAAAACGCACGGTAGAGATCGCACGACAAGCGGACCTGACTACAATACTGACAGAGACTGACGGCCCCGTGAACTACTTTGGTCCCTTCAAAGGAAAACCGACACGCCCAGCATTCGTTATAGACGTAGTAAAGAAGATAGCTGAAATCAAGAACGAGAACATTGATCAGATTCGTAACAGAGTATGGGACAACTTTCAACAACTGATAACATAGAGAGAATAAACTGAATACAACTCGGAAAAGTTTCCGTTGAGCCGACGGAGGCTTGACAGCGCCAGATTTAGCAAAGTTTATGTTGCCTACGCCTTGCTCTTGTCGGGTTCTGTAAATGAGCGGTCAAATTTGGGCAAGGTTCGAACGGATACGGTGAAGCGCACGTCAAGGGAACTGATAAGAAGGTTCCCCGAACGTTTTACGGGAGAATTTGAATCTGATAAAGAAGCGGTCAACAACTTGGTAGTTACTCGATCTAAGCGTTTACGAAATAGAATAGCGGGTTACATAACCAGATTGAAGGTTGTTGAAGCCGAGCGAATTGCTGCTACTCAGGTAGCTGCAGAAGGCGGCGAGCCTGCCACGGATGACGTTACAGAAGAGTAGAGCCTTTATGATGGGCTAACAGTTGCGAGTAACGCTAAAAGCGTAGCTCAAGTTGTGACCGTTCAATTAATTCGCTAGGTTTGAAACGGTTGCATACAGTCGTTTGCGTGAAACATATTCCTGATGCCTCCGACATCCGTTTCGATCCCATAACATTGAATCTTATTCGTGAAGGAGTTCCGTCCATTGTCAATCCTTTCTGCCTTAATGCCATAGAAACAGCAATTCGTCTGAAAGAAAAATTTGGAGGCACTACAACCGCAGTCTCGATGGGTCCCCTTCAGGCTCAAGAAGGCTTGCGTGAAGCCATCGCAATGGGAGTCGATAAGGCGTTCATGGTTTCAGATAAGGAGATGGCTGGAGCAGACACCCTGGCCACATCATATACGCTTTGGCGAACCATAGCCACAGTGGCCAAGAGTAACCCTTTTGATCTAATACTGACTGGAAAAGTAGCTATCGATGGAGAAACAGGCCAGGTTCCTCCAGGATTAGCAGTCAGGTTCAAGATCCCCATCGTTTCGAACGTAACAGAAATCATTAGCCTAGACTTGAAATCAAAGACTATAGTGGCCAAACATCGCTTTGACGACGGAATTGAGACAGTTAAAGCCAAACTCCCAGCCGTCCTAACAATTACTGAAGAAGCAAACAAACCTAGAAAGTTCACGATAGACGGCATGCTCGAGGCAAAACGGTCGAAGATCGAACTTTGGGATAAGAATACGATCAGCGCTGAGACAATGATGATTGGACTGAAAGGCTCGCCAACCATAGTGAAAAAAGTCTTCCCACCGCCAGGTCGTAAACAGGGAGAGATATTCGATGGAACCAACGACCCGCGTGGAGCAGCGAAATGGCTGATCCAGAAACTCCAATCGGTCAAAGCATTCAATCCAACTAAAGTCTCGGAAGCACCATCAACGAATCCAGAAACTCCACAACGACCAGGGAACCATGAGATGAAGTATGGAGAAGTCTGGGTGTGGGTGGAACATTTGCACGGAAAGGCCGCTACAGTCTCATGGGAACTCTTAGGGGAAGGAAAACGACTTGCAACGAAATATGGAACTGAACTGGCAGCGGTAGTGATTGGGAACGCCGTTTCACATCTGGCTAAAGAAGCGTTCGTGCAAGGCGCTGACAAAGTATACCTCGTTCAAGAAGAAAGTCTCGAGGATTACCGAACGCAACCATACGCGATTGCACTTACTCAGGCTGTGAAGAAGTTCAAACCGGAAGCATTGTTGTTGGGAGGAACGATCAGGGGAAGGGACCTTGCAGGATCCGCAGCAACACTCATAGAGACCGGGCTCATCGCCGACTGCACTGCACTAGATGTTGATTTAGAAACCGGAACTTTCCTGGGAACACGCCCAGACTACGGCGGAAATTTAATGTCCACTATAATCTGTCCCAAGCATAGACCCACGATGGCAAGCGTCAGACCACGAGTAATGAAAAGCCTCCCGCAGGATCAGAGTAGGCACGGTGAGGTTGTGAACGTCGACGTCACCCTAAAGCCTGAAGACCTCAACACTGAGGTTTTGGATTTTGTTCCAATTGAAAAAGTTGGAGTTAGGTTAGAGGATGCGAGGATCATAGTGTCGGGTGGTCGCGGACTCGGGTCTGGACGAAACTTTCACCTTATCGAGGAACTCGCTCAACAATTACAAGCTCAAGTTGGCGCATCAAGAGCCGCGGTGCGAGCGGGTTGGATTGGGTACGAGCATCAAGTTGGACAGACAGGATTAACCGTGAGGCCTAGGCTGTACATTGCCGTAGGCATATCCGGAGCGATACAACATATTGTTGGCATAATGAACGTAGATTATATTGCATCAATAAACCGCGATCCGAATGCTTCAATCTTTAAGATGTCAGATTTCGGAGTCATAGGTGACCTCTTCAAGATTGTTCCCGCATTAACCGAGGAATTCAAATTAACCTCAACGGAGCTGGCACCATGGCGGAAAAGTTCGACTCAGTAGTTGTAGGTGCAGGACCGGCAGGAATTGCGGCTGCTTATACGATGGCCAAGGCGGGGCTCAATGTTCTCGTGCTTGAAAAGGG
Organism: uncultured Candidatus Bathyarchaeia archaeon; assembly: GCA_964459245.1. Lineage (GTDB taxonomy): Archaea > Thermoproteota > Bathyarchaeia > 40CM-2-53-6 > 40CM-2-53-6 > FEN-987. The sequence continues at coordinate 624 of CAYWMG010000355.1, read as the reverse complement.
AGAGAAGCCTGGAGCCAAGAACATGTTCGGCGGAGTCATCTTCCGGCATCATACTGAGAAAATTGCGCCTGAATTTTGGAAGACGGCTCCGATAGAACGGCACGTAATTGAGTATCAGTATTGGTTAATGACTAAAGAATCTCATCTCCTTATGAGTCATAGAAATCAGGAATTTAACAAGACGTACAACGCGTTTACTGTTCACCGGGCGAAATTTGACCCATGGTTCGCGAAACTCGCAGAAGACGCTGGGGCGGTCATCATTAACCGAACAACTGCCGACGGAGTCATCAAAGAGAACGGGAGAGTGGTTGGAGTCAAGACAGAACGCGGCGACGTATTTGCAGATGTTATCATTGCTGCCGATGGTGTCAATTCAATGCTCTCTAAACAAGCTGGACTGAGAGACGATCCCCCTCTTGACGCAATGGCATTAGCGGTGAAGGAGGTCATCGCGCTTCCGAAGCAGAAGATTGAAGAACGGTTCAATCTAGGTCCGGAGGAAGGAGTGGCAGCATTACTGGTTGGGTGGGGAAGAGGAATGCATGAAGGATTCATGTACACGAATCGTGACACGATTTCACTCGGGATTGGAATTAGTCTCAAAGATCTTGATGAATCCGG
>CAYWMG010000354.1:0-17411 GCA_964459245.1 uncultured Candidatus Bathyarchaeia archaeon | reverse complement strand
GTAAGCAGTGACCTATTCATTGTCATCTTATCTGTCATAATCTTCGTATTCCTATTCTACTTTGCACTAGGACGATTAGGCAAGATCAGTATGGGTGAGGGAGTCAAGTTTGAAGCGTTTTCAGGCGGAGAAGAACTGCCTCCGGAACGTGGTAAGTATCATTCTGAACTATTCGTTTACGCTGCACTGTTCGTGGCGTTTGAAGTGGTTGGGCTATTGGTAGCGAGTTCAATTGCTGCGCATGGCTTACTCTGGCAACTTCTCTTCACCTTGGCGGGGGGTTTCTCATTATTTGTGCTGATGCTATGGTTTGTGGGAACCGGAGGAGCGGAACTTGCTTAAACAGTTAGAGACATGGGCTAGGAAGCGTTCGCCGTGGGTTTACCACATTAACGCATCATCCTGCAACGGTTGTGATATTGAGCTTGTGGCGAGTCTAACGCCTACTTATGATATTGAAAGATTTGGTGCAGTGTTGGTTCCGAGTCCCAGACATGCGGATGTGCTGATCGTAACTGGTACTGTCAACGCGCAGACTAAGGATCGGTTGAGAAAAGTGTACGAGCAGTTACCGGAACCGAAACATGTTATAGCGCTCGGTGCATGTGCGGCTGCGGGTGGAGTTTTCAAGGGTTGCTATAATGTGGGGCAGGGAGTGCAGGATGTCATACCCGTCGACATGTTCGTTCCCGGATGCCCACCGAGGCCTGAAGCAATCATGTATGGAGTATTGAAGCTCCTGGGTGAAGTGAAATGAGTGAAGTATTCCTGCAACGGGTTGAAGAATGCGCAGTCAACGCAAACACGAAACCAACACAATTACGTGAACACGAAACCCTAGTCGAGGTGGAACAGGAGTACGTGAAACAGTTCATCTCGAAGGTTTGGAACGACAGCATCTGCCGCAACCTATCAACAATAACCGGATTGGACTTGGGTGAAAGAGTTGGAATAATTTACCACTTCTACCAGAACCAGAGTAAGTTGCATGTTAGAACAACAGTTCAGAAGACAAGCCCAACAGCGGTTTCTATAGTGGACATTATCCCGGGCGCAATCTTGTACGAGATGGAGATTCATGACTTGTTCGGGGTCATGTTTGTGGGCAATCCATGGATGGATAAGAAGCTGCTCTTGCCTGAAACTTGGCCTGATGATCTTCCTCCGCCATTGCTGAAGACGTCAAAGTCTCCTGAGATTCGGAAACGTCTCAAGCTGGAGGTAGAATGAGGATGAGCGATTCTAGTAATCCACCTCGAAGAGAAGAGACCGCTGGCCTGATGAAGTACTCAACGGAGAACCTTGTTCCCTTCGGCCCAATTCATCCAGCGCTCAAAGAGCCTGAATATTTCAAACTAGTTCTCGAGGGTGAGAAGATAACGGAGGTTATTCCAAGAATTGGTTATGTTCACAGAGGATTAGAGAAGGCGGCTGAAAGTCGGCCGTGGGTTCAGAACATGTACATGTTCGAACGCACTTGTGGGATCTGCAGCTTCGTCCACAGCCTCTGTTATGGGCAGGCTGTGGAGGAACTTACAATTTACAAAGTGCCGAAACGAGCCGAGTATATTCGACTCATAATCGCAGAGTTAGAGAGAATACACAGTCACCTTCTCTGGGTTGGCTTGATGGGTCACTGGGCAGGGTTTGAAACTCTCTTCATGTGGGTGTGGAGAGACCGCGAGATCGTACTCGACATTGTTGAAACCATCTCGGGAAATCGAGTTCACAAATCCATGAACGCCTTCTGCGGCGTAAGACGTGACATGCCAGAGAATATGGAGGATCATATTGTTGAGAAGATGAAGTACCTAGCCGATCGTGCAAGGTACTATAGAGAAATCATTGATACTGAAGAGACGATGCTGGAACGGACTCAGAAGGTGGGCAAGCTTACAGCGGACACAGTTGAGAAGTTGTGCGCGGTTGGGCCGATGGCTCGTTATGTTGGCATCCAGAATGATGTCCGCCTGAACGACCCATACGCAGCCTACGACGAGGTCCCATTCAGTATTGTAACTCGAAACGAAGGAGACGTTCAAGGTCTCTTACGATTACGTTTGGATGAACTAGTGGTCTCAACTGAGATGGTTAGTTACGCTGTGAAGCATCTTCCCGAAGGCCCAGTCAGGGTGAAGATACCGCCCACCATTCCCGCTGGAGAACATTCTTCACATTGCGAAGCACCGAGGGGTGAGATCTTCTACTACGTCAAGTCGACTGGGGGCAGAACACCAGACCGGGTTAAGTCACGACAACCAACCTTGGCCAACCTTCCCGCCGCCCTTGAAATGCTCAAAGGACAAACGATCGCTGACGTACCCATCGTACTAACCGCCATCGACCCATGTTTTGGATGCATGGATCGAATGTCCTTCCTGGACACTGAAACGAATAAGCAATGGACATGGTCCGGAGAACAACTGCGACAGTACGGAATCAAATATTACAAGGACAGGAGGTAAAGGTTAACGTTCACGGAAGTTCTTGAGGCAGTAGTCTTTCCAGGTGTACTCTTCACCATTGGCATGGGATTCCTCTTCGATTGGCTCGACAGAAAGACCGCTGCTCGCATGCAAGGTCGAATTGGACCAAAAATAACGGGCCCATCGGGAACCTTACAACCCTTAGCAGACTTCCTGAAATTATTGTTCAAGGAAGAGATCATACCATCCCACGCTGATAAGAAGATCTTCCTCTTCGCTCCAGTACTATACTTCCTCGCGCCACTCTTAGCGATACAGTTCATCCCAATCATAGGTCTAGTACCAGTCGCGGGCTTCGACTATGATGTTTTAGCAATCCTATTCCTACTAGCCTACGCTGCCTTCGTTGTAGCCGTGCTCAGCTACTCGTCCGCCAGCAGCTTCACCACCGTAGCCACGGGTAGACTGGTTTTACAATACGTCAGTTACGAGATTCCGCTAGTTCTAGCAATAATTACGGCCGTTCTATACTCGAGAAGCCTCTCCGTTGAGGGGATTGTGGCTGCGCAAAGCAGGTTGTGGAATATTTTTGTGATGCCCTTTGCGTTCGCAGTATACATCATAGCGTTAATGGCTGAACTTGAGAAGCCACCCTTCGACATTCCCAGCGCTAAGACAGAGATCGTTGCGGGATGGTTGACTGAATTCTCTGGAAGAGCATTAGGCTTCCTGAAACTTACGAAAGAGATTAGCTACGTATTCGGATCCGCGCTCGCGGTATCACTCTTCCTAGGAGGCCCACTCGGCCCATTAATCCCTGGCGTACCTAGCGGTGTATTATACTTCTCATACTTCATGATCAAACTCTTGGCAGTCGGGTTCTTAATTTTCGTACTCAAAACAGCCTTGGCCCGAATTAAGATTGGGCAAGCAACCGAACTTTTCTGGAAAATCTTGACACCCGTAAGCCTCGCACAGATAGCGCTAGTACTAGCATTAATTCAGGAGGGAGTTCTAATTGCCTCCTAAGATTAAGGGACGCCGCGTTGGAGCGGCAATTCCACAAATGTTTCGAACCATGGTGGAAAAGCCGAAGACACGCACCTACCCGTATCAGTCGGTTGTACTACCATTACGCTTTCGCGGAAAACTCGACATTGACCCCGAGAAATGTACGGGATGCCAAGTTTGCGCAATGGTCTGCCCAGCCAGCGTAATCACGATGGTAGATTTAGGCACAAGGAAAGTTGGAGAACGCCTACTTCCCGTAAAGCGACCTCTCTTCGATTTAGCTACGTGCATATTCTGCGGCGAATGCGTTGACAACTGCGCCTTCAAAGCATTGGAGATGAGCAAACAATTCGAAATTGCCACTCCTCACAAAGAAGACCTCATCATGGACAAGGCGGCTAAAAGATGAGCTACGAAGTTACCCTACTCCTAGGCGTCATGTTGGTTGGCGTTACGCTAGTGGCGTTGATGATTAGGAGGATGGTTTGGTCGCTAATCCTGCTGTTCTACTCTAGCATCATCTTCGGATTCTTACTCATATCCTACGGCGCAACCTATGCTGGCCTGTTTCATATCATAACCTTCGCCGGCGCCATCTCAGTTCTCTTCATGGTGATCCTAATGATAGTGGGAGGCCCAGGCTTAAGTCACGCCGGCAAACTTGGAGGACAAAAATTCCTAGGCATGCTGCTATGTCTGCTATCCGCGATTCCGTTAGTATTGATTATGTCAAACTTTATTCCCTTTCCAAATAGGCTTGAGGAACGGGCGCAATTTTCACAGATGATCCTTCAACCAATCGACCCGTTGGCCTTCTTATGGTCCTTGAGAGCCTGGGATCTCCTTCTCGCAGTAATTGTGGTAGCTGCAGCCATGCTTGGAGTAATGAACCTATTCTCGCGTGAGGGGGAAGCTGAGAAGTGAACGAGCAACAACTGCTGCAAGTCTTTGCAGCCATCCTTTTCATCTCAGGATTCGGAACAATAGCGAGCGCGAAGAATCTTGTCAAGATAATCATGGGTTTCCAAGTAATGATTTGGGGAGCCAACCTTGCACTGTTTGCTGGAGGGCTCGTAAATGGCCAGGCCAGCTTCTTCTCCACATCACTGGTCATCCTCTCACTCTCAATCGGGGCGAGCGTTGAAGCACTCGCATTATCATTAGTGATACTGACTTTCAGAAAGTATGGCACGCTGGATCCGTGGGAGATTAGGAGGCTGCAGCATTGACGTTCTTCTGTGCAGAGTGGCTAGTCTGGATTTTGCCATTCATCGGAATCCCGGTCGTCCTGCTGCTTTCCCATTGGCCAAGGGTGCGTAATTGGTTCGCTGCCGCAATTGTGGGATTCACCTTCCTACTAGCACTCAACCTCATATTCGAGGTGGAGTCTAACGGGCCGATCACCTCATCCATTCCATGGTTAACTGCTTACGGCTTCCTGTTAACAGCCCACGTGGATGGATTGGCAGCTTTCCTAGCTGCGGTTGTGAATTCTCTTGGATTTCTCATTGTTGTCTACTCGCAGGGATATATGGGTCATGAGAAGGGGCTACCTAGGTACTATGCACTGGTTTTACTCTTCATAGGCGCAATGACTGGACTCGTAGTAGCGGGCAACTTTGTTCAACTTTATATCTTCTGGGAGATCGTGGGCATCTGCTCAGCCTTCCTCATATCGTTCTGGTATGACCGCCCTGAAGCAGTCCGAGCTGGATTGAAAGCTTTCATCGTAACCCGCGTGGGTGACGCGGCATTATTGATAGGCCTAGTATGGCTTTATGTGACAACAGGTACGATTGACTTTCAAAAATTAACAACGATGGCGTCGCAGGGAATAATTCCCGTATCACTACTAACGGGTGCTGGGCTCCTAGTACTCGTTGGTGCTATGGGTAAGTCAGCTCAGGTTCCACTGCACGTGTGGTTGCCGGACGCGATGGAAGGCCCTACAACAGTCAGCGCACTCATCCATGCTGCAACCATGGTGAATGCGGGTGTATACCTAGTTGCAAGAACCTACCCCATCTTCTCAGCAAGCCAGACTTGGCTGACAGCTGTGGGATGGATTGGCATAATCTCAGCCTTGCTCGCTGCAAGTATCGCAACAGTCACCATGGACATAAAACGTGTCTTGGCCTACTCTACCATTAGTCAGTTGGGATTGATGTTTGCGGCTTTAGGAACCGGCACGCCGGGCGGATGGTTCGCGTCACAATTCCACTTGATGAGTCAAGGATTCTTCAAGGCATTAGGATTTCTGGCTGCCGGATCAATAATCCACATTCTAGGAACCCGCAACATGGAGGAGATGGGTGGATTGAGGAAGCGAATGCCAATCACCTTCCTAGCATTCCTATTCTCAACCCTTGCTCTTGCTGGGATCCCGCCCTTCGTTGGGTTCTGGAGCAAGGACCTAATCCTCACGGAGCTTTCCCTCGCGAAGTTGAACGTTCAAGTATTGCTCGTGCTCGTGGTCTCTGTCTTAACTACGTTCTACATGTTCCGTGCACTTTTCAAAGTCTTCTTCGGTCCCGAAAGCACACTCGTACACGAGAGGGATGTTCATGAGGCTCCGAAAATTATGACCATTCCATTGCTGATACTGTGTGCATGCGTCCTAGTCTTAGGATTCACTGAAGAGTGGGCGGCTGGACTTCTAGGCGTAACTGAGAACCTTACATTCTCACTACCAATCATAGGCGGCTCTCTGGTAGCTTTCGTAGTTGGATTTGCACCCTCATACAGGAGCTTCTACTTGGGTAAACCCAACCCCAAAGAGTTTCTGCAAACGCATGCATGGTTGGGATCCGTACGGCAGGTAATGTTGGCTGGCTACGGGTTCGACGCGCTCTACTTGGCACTATTCGTAGGCCCACTCTCCAGAATTGGGAGAGGGGTTAGAAGGATTCAGACGGGTGTACTCGCGAAGAATTTGTGGCCGATGCTTGTGATCCTCTTGCTCCTACTAGTCTGGTTGGTGATGAGACTATGACTTATGACTGGACCATGCTCTTGGCAACTTTCTTCCCAGGATTTGTCGGTGCCTTCGCAATTCTCCTGTTGGATCTCGTTTTCAAGAGGACAAGATACCGTTCACTGGTTAGTGGAATAGTTGGCCTCGTAACATTCGTGTTGATAACCATTAGCAATTGGCAGCAAGCACTGCTCGTTTTGGGAACTGGTAAGATCATTACGATTCAATTCGAACCAAGTCTACTAGCTACAACATTCACCATTACTGAACTGGGCGTATACATCTCATCCATCGCCCTGCTGCTTTCAGTATTAATATCAATCTACTCAATCGCTTATCTCTCTAAGGAGAGAAACTGCGCCATCTTTCAATCTCTCATACTACTTCTCTACCTAAGCATTTACGCGGTTACGATCTCGGGTGATCTTCTAACCTTCTTCATAGCATGGGAGGGAATGAGTGTTGCAGCCTACGGCTTGGTTGCATTCAACAAGAAGAGTTGGGAAGCGATCGAGGCTACCGTGAAATACCTGTTGATGAGTGGAGTTGGAAGTCTAACTGCGCTTTACGGAATCGCGCTAGTCTATGGCTTAACTGGAACACTCAACATTGAGGCCTTCAACAAGGCCTTTCAAACTTCAACACCCGTAGGCATACTAGCAGTCTTTCTAATCTTCATCGGATTCGGTGTGGAAGCAGCCATTGTTCCTCTTCACATGTGGTTACCAGATGCGCACCCTGCAGCTCCGAGCCCAATGAGCGCGCTACTGTCAGGAATAATAATTGAGGTTGGAAGCTTTGCCTTCATCAGACTATTAGGCAACATCTTGAGACTACCCTCATACGCAATTCTCGCGCAACCCCTGTTAGCAACGGCGGCAGTCGCTACCATGTTCATTGGCAACTTGTCTGCATTGCAGCAGGATGATTTGAAGAGGCTCTTGGCTTACTCGAGCATTGCACAGGTAGGTTACATTCTCCTCGGCATCGCGACGCTTACCCCAGCAGGATTCTCAGCAAGCGTATTCCATATTTGGAATCACGCATTGCTCAAGGGCATGTTATTCCTCCTCGCTGGAATAGTTACTTTCCAGATAGGAACCAGAAGCCTGAAGGAGATGGCGGGGTTAGGAAGAAAGAGCCCAATTTTAGCTGCTTTATTCAGCCTGAGCGCTCTTGCAATGACGGGCGTTCCACCCTTTGGATTATTCTGGAGCGAGTTCCTAATCGTCATGTCAAACTTAGCCGTTGGATCAACATGGCTCACGGTTGCCGTCGTGCTGATGCTGGTCAACCTTCTGATCTCAATAGCTTACTACTTCCGGGTAATCCGTACGATTGTATTCTCCAATCTTAGCGAAGTCCTGAAGGTTAATAGCATTGGGGGAATGCCGAAGCTCCTGATTATTCCATGCGTCATATTGATCTCGCTAAGTTTGATAACTGGCCTCTACCCTAACCTTCTTTATCAACCAGCGGCGGATGCTGTGAAGAGCATTCTAGCTGTGTTCTCATAGTGATCTGATATGAAGGGAAGAGAACGGATAATCAACGATATTGAGACGGTGGATCAGGCCGTAAAAGCGGAGAAGGATGTTGAGATAGGATACCATGGGGTTGTAGACGAAAACATCACCTACTGGTTGGCTGTGGAGGAAGATATTATTGAAAGCTACAATAAACTTCTGAAACAGACAGACAACAAGAAGATTAAGACTGTACTTGCACGAATTATTGGTGATTCAGAGAACCACGTGCGAATTCTCACATCGATCAAGAAGAGTTTCAACAGGATAATGCAAGACGAACAACGACACGCTGAATTGTTAGAGTCACTTCGAACAGAATTCCACAAGTAACTCCGTCGAATACTCCTGAGGGTTAGGGGATATTCTGCGCGTCAACATTCCTGTCGAGCAGAATGTTGATGATTCTGAAAGTCAAACCCCAAATTACGTTTCCTCTGTAAATGTATGAGTCGGTGAGTTGGTTTCTACTCTCCACTTGAACTTTGGTCTTGGTTATCACATTATTCGCTATGTCTGAGAGAGACAGCCAGAAAGTATCTGCAACCTCCCGATTGGGTTGAATCTTAACACTCGCTCTTAATTGGAAAACGAAGGGAGCTACTCTAGCGCTTCGACTCTGAGAATAAACCAAAGGCAACGCGCCGAGCATCTCATGCTCACGGAGAGAGATCCCCACCTCTTCCCCAGCCTCTCGAATAGCCGTATCCAAGAAGGTTCTATCGCTAGATTCTCTATGACCTCCCGGGAAAGCAATTTGCCCCGACCATCGATCCCCTTCACGTTCCGTTCTTCGAATCAGAAGAATAGAACCATCTCGTTGTGATGGATCAATTATGACAGCAACAGCAGCGTCAGGAGGATGAGCATCCCCTAATCGAAGGTCAGTGTTCACTGGCAGTAGTCGACGGCGCAACAGTTCCACGTCGAAGGAAACGTTCACAGTCTATCCCTGAGACAGGGTTCTCTAAACCCAACCCAATATTTACGCTGCACCAGTCAAGTTTTATCCCTAACTACCCTAAAGGGTGAATCATGTCTACAGCAGACGCATTGCAACAAGTGGAACGATCTCGTGACGAAATGGTACAATTCATGCTTGACATGCTCAGAGTTAAGGCGGTCAATCCAGAAGGGGGAGGGGGAGGGGAGTATGAGCGAGCCCTATTCGTCCAGAGATGGGTTGAGAAGCTTGGGGCTAAAGTCAGTCGGTATGATTTCCCTGATGATCGCGTCCCGGAGAAGACACGTGTCAATTTTACGACGGTGATAGAGGGAAGAGACAAGTCCAGAACGTTATGGTTTGCGTCCCATTTGGATACTGTACCCGAAGGATCCAGAGATCTCTGGTCCACAGACCCATACGACCCCATCGTCAAGGATGGGAAGATCTTTGGAAGAGGGTCAGAAGACAATGGACAGGCAGTCGTCTCAACTCTCTTCGCCTTTAGAACCCTGAAGGGTTTGGGCTCTGTGCCTCCAGTGAACGTTGGTTTCGCCTTCGTCTCTGACGAGGAGTCGGGAAGCAAGTATGGCGTTGTACCAATGGTGGAGAAGAACGTGTTCAAGTCGAAAGATATGGCAATTGTTCCCGACACAGGTAGTTCAGATGGAAGCGAGATAGAAGTTGCCGAGAAGAGCATTCTTTGGATGAAGATTACAACGAAGGGAAAACAGGTTCACGGAAGCCTCCCCTACAAAGGATTAAACGCTCACCGAATTGGAATGAGATATGCATTAGAGATGGATGAACTCTTACACTCAAAATATTCTGGGGTTGACGAACTCTTCGACCCCCCAGCCTCCACCTTCGAACCAACCAAGAACGAGTTGAATGTGGATAACGTAAACACGATCCCCGGCCTGGACGTACAATATTTCGACTGCCGAATACTGACGCGGTATAAAATGAAGGATGTGATGAAAGATTTTGAATCAGTCAAGGACGCGATCGAGAAAGAGACTGGAGCACGAATCGAACTGACACTAGTTCAGATGGAGGAGAACGTGCCCCCCACTCCTGCTAACAGTGAAGTAGTCATGAAACTCAGCAACGCTTTGAAACGATTGCGCGGAATCGAGAGCAGACCAATCGGTATCGGCGGCGGAACAGTTGGACTTTACTTCAGACGCAAAGGAATCAACACGGCAATATGGTCCACTCTAGATGGAATGGCGCACCAACCCAACGAGTACTGCAAAATAGACAATATAGTAAATGACGCGAAAGTCTTCGTTCATGTTGCTCTTAACTGAAACTAATTAACCTACACACGATATGCAGCTCGTGATTATCCATAAAGCGTGATCGATCGCGCTGGGATTAGTATTCTAATGATAACCCTTCAGGAAATACAGGATGCAAAACGAACAATCAACGGTTTGGTTAGAAGAACACCTCTAATTCGTTCAAGCTTCTTATCCGAACTGTGTCACGGAGATTTCTTTCTGAAGCTTGAAAACCTTCAGCTGACCAATGCTTTCAAAATTAGAGGAGCAATCAACAAGATTCAACGTATGAGTAGTGAGGAACTGAAACGAGGAATCGTCACAGCCTCCGCTGGTAATCATGCTCAAGGAGTTGCGGTGGCTGCGGAGAAACTTGGATTAAAACTGGACGTGAAGATTGTAGTTCCCGAGAACACGCCGAGAATTAAGATTGAGAAGATCAGGAAACATGACGTGGACCTGATCTGTTTTGGTAACATTTACGACGAGGCTGAACAGCACGCGAAGAAGATCTCTCAAGAAACTGGGGCCACGTACATCTCTCCGTACAATGATGAATTGATCATCGCTGGACAGGGTACAATTGGTCTGGAAATCTTGGAAGATATGCCGAACGTTGATAGAATCCTAGTACCAGTTGGTGGTGGAGGATTAATCGCAGGAATCAGCCTCGCTGTAAATCACATAAAGCCGGATGTTGAACTATTCGGAGTTCAGTCCGAAGCCTCTCCCTCAATGCATAGTTCATTGAAGGCAGGAGAGCTCGTGAATGTGGAAGTGCGAGAATCCCTGGCTGATGGCCTCTCTGGAAATATTGAAGCAGAATCAATAACATTCCAAATTATTCAGAGAAATGTAGATGACCTAATCTTGGTGAAGGAGGAGAGCATAAGGAGAGCGATCTACTTACTCTGGAGTAAGGATGGTCAAATAGTTGAGGGAGCTGCTGCAACGGTCGTGTCTGCACTACTCGAGAACCCTCAACTTTTTTCCGGTAAGAAAACAGTCGCGGTCATAACTGGCGGAAATATTGAAGATTCAGTATTGAACGAGGTACTAGCATCAGAGATGAGAATGTAGATCCTGTTCCTCTCTCACCCATCTATCCTGGCAAGTTTTCAATGATGAAAGGTTCGATCCTATCAGCGGGTTTGAAGTGGAATATTTTTGAGTAAAAGTAAAGTTCAGCTTCTAGAGCGCGTTTGATGGTTTCCTTCTTCCGGAAACCATGTTGTTCTCCTTCGAACTGTATATATGCGTATGGCACTTTTCGCGCGCGAAGCGCTTTAACCATCAGTTCCGCCTGTTCCGGCGGAACCACCTTATCCTCAAGGCCTTGAAATAGAATGATTGGACAGGATAGTTGATGAGTGAAGTGTATTGGCGATCGGTCATGGTATAGATCTTGACGTTCCGGATACGGGCCGATTAGTTTCCTGTTGTATTGAGACTCGAATTTGTGCGTGTTTTTATCAAGCAACTCCAAGTCGCTTACGCCAAAGTAGCTGGCTCCCGCTTTGAACACGTTTCGAAAGGTGAGGGCGCATAAGGTTGTGTAACCCCCAGCACTTCCACCGCGTATTGCAAGCCTAGCCGGGTCAACCCTGCCCTCGCCGGCAAGGAAGAGGGCGCCATTCACGCAATCGTCGACATCCACGACTCCCCACTGCCCGTAAAGTCGCTCTCGATATGCTCGCCCATATCCTGTGCTTCCGCCATAATTCACATCCAGTACAGCTAATCCGCGACTGGTCCAGAACTGAATTGCCAGGTTAAGATTGGTTCGAGCAGCACTTGTTGGTCCGCCATGAGAGATCACGATCAGTGGAGGAAGCTCGCCTTTGGGGATTAGGAAATTGGGGTTCCGAGGAGGATAGAAGAATGCGTGTGAGGTCAGTCCATGTGTTGTGGGAAATTCTATCGGTTCAGGGACGGATAAGTAGCCTGAGTCAATATTCGTAATGCTACCTTGCCGTATGCTCTTGAACTCTCGGGTCTCTGGATTGAACTCGACTATAGTGCTGTATTCTGTGGGCGAGCCAGCGATGAATAAGACACGCCCTCGTACGGCCTTTACGTAATCGATTTCCGTGTACGGAGTATTAATGGTATCAAGCTTGCCAGAAGAGAGTTCAGCGAAATGCCAAGTGCCCTTCGATGCGTAGGCGCAGAATATTCGGTCAGGAGACTCAAAAGCGTAACTGCTCGTGCCGAAGACCCAGCTTGGTTTCGCGAAATCAGCCGCCAATTGGCATAGCGGTTCAATTTTGCCATTCTGGTATCGGTAGAGATTCCACCATCCGCTCCGATCGGAGATGAAATGTAGGATTCCGTCTGGCGACCATGTTGGTTGAGTGACGGATTCTGAGGAGCCTCCGGCAGCACGCAGTGGATTCGATAGCGATCCTTCAGCGTCTAACTCTCCAACCCATAGTTCAGTTCCGGTCCATGGCATGTTAGGATGATTCCATGTCAGCCACGCGATCCGCTTTCCGTCTGGACTGATGCGGGGAGAGGAGTAGAAGTCGTTGCCAGAGACGAGAATTCGTCCGCCCTGCTGCTGTTCGCTTAGGTCTAATGCTGTGAGCGTATTAGTTGGTGAGTTCTCGCTAATTGTATGATCTTCTCTAACATAGATTATTCGATTACGGTCTTTGTCGAAGCTGCCATCCGCATATCTCATGCCATTCAGACATGTAATTGGGTGAGGTTCATTCGATTGAGGTTCCTTTCTGTAAATCTGTTGATCTGCAAAATTCGAGAAGAAGATTATTCCTTTCTGGGCGAGATAGTTTCCTCCTCCATATTCGTGAGTTCGTGTGCGAGCATTCCACGGCTTCGGCGTGATCTCTGTTCTGTTCCCATCGGGAGTTAGTTGAATGACGGTGTATCTTCCACCTTCCTCTGGGCGTGATTCTCGCCAGTATACTGTGTTATCGTCAATTTCCACTTCGGTTAGCTGTGTTGAGATGGATGCGACTACGTTCGCGGTTATGGGAGATTTCCAGAAACCGCATGGCGAGGAGGGCATGATCATTACTCCATTGAGTCAGTTTGAGGTTTGTTAAATGAGCTAAGTGAAGGTATGGAAGCTTCTGCAGGTCTCCGCCAGTTCTCTCAACTTTGCGTCGGCGCGGTCAAATATGGAGTCCTTCTCAAAGCCGCCGCTTGGTTTAGGCTGGCCAGCCGGTACTCCTGTCAGTATCTCAATTCCTTCATCAATAGTTTTGGCGGAGTAGATGTGAAACTTATTGGCTGCGACTGCGTCGATCACTTCCTTCTTTAGCATCAGGTTGCTAACGTTGCTATCTGGGATTAGGACGCTGTGAGTGCCATCCAACCCTCTAGCTTTGCACACGTCGAAATATCCTTCAATCTTCTCGTTTACGCCGCCTATAGGTTGGATTTCTCCCTTCTGATTTACGGATCCCGTAACTGCAAAGTTTTGCTTTATTGGAATGTTTGATAAGGCTGATAACAATGCGTATAATTCAGTACTCGATGCACTATCGCCTTCTACTCCTCCGTAATTCTGTTCAAAGACTACTCGGGCGGATAATGTTAATGGCTTATCGTAGGCAAATTTGGATTCCAAGTATCCGGAAATGATCATGACGCCCTTTCCATGAGTTGGGCCACCCATATTCACTTCCCGTTGAACATCAACCACGCCTTCCTTTCCTACTCCTAAGGAGACGGTGATTCGAGAAGGTGTCCCAAACTGGAGATCGCCAGCATCGATTACTGAGAGGCCGTTTATTTGGCCCACGCTTGAACCGCTTGTGGAGATGAGGATTACATTTCTTTGAATATACTCATTTATCTTCTCTTGTGCCAAGTTCGAGCGGTAAACTTTCGCTTCGATTGCAGCCTCGATTTGATCTGCTGTAATGAGTTTTGAGTTTGATTTCAGAGCATAGAAATGTGCTTCGCGAACTACGTCTGCTATTAAACCAAATTGGGTTGAGAGTTTATTTTGGTCCTCAGCAAGTCTGCACGCGTGTTCGATTAGGCGTGCTATTGCTGAAGCGTGGAGATGTCGAAGTTTCTCTTTCATGACTATGGCTGAGAGAAATCCGATGTAGCTGTAAATAGTGTTTTCATCCTTCGCCATTGTGGAATCAAAATCAGCTTTCACTTTGAAGAGTTCGCGAAATTCAGGATCATACTCGAAGAGCACCTGATATGTGATAGCGTCTCCGACTAGAATGACCTTAACATTCAGAGGGATGGGTTTGGGTGCGATTGTTCTAATGGTAGCGTAGCCTATTCTTTCTTGGACGTCTTCTATGCGTAGCTCACGATTCTTTAAAGCTCGTTTCACGCCTTCGTATACGTTAAAATCTCTGATGAGTTGCTCTGCACGGATCATGATGAAGCCACCGTTTGCTCTGTGCAGTGAACCACCTCGTATTAGTGTGAAATCCGTGGTCAAATTCCCCATTTGTCCTTCTTTCTCTATTCGACCGAGAAGATTGTTGTAAGTTGGATTGTGTTCAATGACTACTGGTGCTGTCTTCAATTCAGAATTGTCAACAATCACGTTGACGTCGTAGACTCGAAACGCATATTCTTCAATAGAAGCCTCCTCTTTCCGTTCAGTCTTCTCACTGCGTCGTGGGCGGAAGGCTTCAAGGTTACCAATAATGTAGGCTTGAACTTCGCGTAGATATTCGGTTATGTTCTCGTATTTCTTGTACTTGTCGAGTAGGGTGGCCATCAAGTGTTCGATGGCGTATAACGCCACGTCTTTGTCAAATTTTGCCGCTTCTACGTGGGCCTTGATCTCTAACTCTCGAAGTTGCTTTATGTACGGGATAAGTTTCTCTCCCAGTTCCTCCCTTTTTTTTATGATGATCTGTTGCTGATTTACAGGCAGCGAGGCGAATCCTTCATCGGAAACTGGTTTTCCTTGGATGACGGGTACGAGTGATAGGCCGATAGATGTAAGCTGTATCGTGAACCCCTCCTTCTCAGCTAATTTACTCATCTCGTTTATCGTGTGTTGACGTTTCTGGGTCGTCTTATGAAAAATCTGTTCTCGCTTCGACGCATAATCTTCTCCCTGGAATAGTTGTGGAATTGCTAACCGGGCTGCATGAATTACATCATTAAGATCTTGCCTCAGTTTTCTTCCGATTCCGGCAGGACATTCGAGAGCCTTTGGCTGGTACTCGTCCGCGAAATTGTTTACGTAGCACCAGTCTGAGGGCACCGGAATTGATCGTGCTACATCCTTGATGAAATCCGTTATGGTAGTGGTCTTACCAGTTCCCGTTGGACCGGCAGCATATATGTTGAATCCAGGTTCTCTTATGTTGATGCCAAACATTAGTGCGTAATGGGCTCTTGGTTGTCCAATCATAGCCTCGATTGGTTTCATCTCTTCCGTAGACTTCACGGGCACTAGTTTTGGGTCACATACCCAACGTAGTTTACTGGCTGGGAGTTCAGAAATCAAGTCTATTCAGCGACTGCTCCTCTGGCGTTGGCTAATTACCTTTCTTGAAATAGGCCAAATCCAGGTTCGATAGTTCGGATTGGCTGTGGTAGGTTTCTGACATTCTTTTGTTGAGGAGTGAGATTTTCAGTTATAGAAATCAAACAGTCCTCCCAATAGAGCCCAATTCTCACAAAACATGAGCGATTTGACTCATTCGTGCAAGCAGGGTCGCCATAACGACTGCGAGACTAGAGTAAACTGCGACTGTTCATGCCACTCGTGGTGGAATTAAAACTCATGAGTGTGGCTAACCTGTCGATATTAGGACGATTGCAATCATGCCGAATAAGATTCCTACTCCTTGTGTGACGGTTAACTGTTCTCTCAACAACGCCACGGCCAGAAGTATAGTAATGATTGGGTAGAGGTTTGACAATGGAAGGACGACTGACGCTTTGCCCAAACTTAACGCTTGATAAAACGGAACGTTCGCCAACACTCCGAATGCTCCAAAGATTAACGCATAGTACGTACTATTGCCACTGAAAGCTAGAGACGGTCTTGCAGCAAGGAAGAAGACTAAGTATACAATCAATTGGCCGATACCACCAAAGATGTAAACAACTTTCCAGTCAAGATTATTCAAAGCAATCTTGCCGAGAAATCCCCAAACACCCCAAATCAACATAGCGAACACGGAAAATTGGAACCACCCCATCTCTACCATAGTATCACCGCAAGCATGCGTAGAACTTTCTCACGCTTTGAGTCTTACTAATCTCCGAATTCAGTATTAAATTTGGCCAAAGTATTTTACTAAAATGAAAAGAAGTTTAGCGTAGGAGCATTTGATATGGAACCCGTCGCAAAATTGCCGGAAGGCAAGAAGCTTGCAACTCTAGGCGGAGGCTGTTTCTGGTGCACTGAAGCTGCCTTTCTAGAGCTTAAAGGTGTGGAAAAAATTGAGTCAGGATATTCCGGCGGCACAGTACCGAATCCAAGTTATGGACAGGTCTGTAGTGGAGCCACGGGACATGCCGAAGCGATCCAAATCTTATTCGATCCGAAAATAATATCATTCAAGGAAATGCTGCAAATATTCTTCACGATTCACGACCCCACCACCATGAATCGACAGGGTGCTGACGTGGGAACACAATACCGCTCTGTAATTTTCTATCATGACGCTGAACAAAAGAAGGTGGCGGAACAGGTCATAAAGGAGGTTGAAGCGTCTCATGTGTGGAATGCCCCGATCGTGACTCAGGCCGTTCCATTCGAAGCCTTCTACAAAGCAGAAAACTATCATCAAAACTACTTCAAACAAAACCCTGACCAGCCCTACTGTCAAATGATCATAGCCCCAAAAGTTGCCAAGCTGCGCAAACATTATCGTGAACGACTAAAGATCCCCGAGATCAATCAATAAACTAAGACCGACTAACAATGGACACTTTTACGGGAAAACGATCAGTCCCGAACACACAATAAAACCTAATTTGCACTCATGACCGAGGTCGGACTGATCTTGACTTGAAAGCAATCGACGAAGCTCTTTCAAAAGTGGAAGTTCCGAAAGAAGTTCCAATTACGAAATATCACTTTCTGGACTACTTCAAAGGATTCGAAAAAGTTGCGGCCGTTCGAGAAATATTCGGAGACCAAACAGACAAAGTATTGTCCGCTCTCGAAGTTGAGTTCTTCAATTCACGTTCAAGCTACATGGGTGTAAACAACGAGGACGGACATCTAGTGATTAATGCCAATTATTTGAAGAAAGGCGATAAGTTGAGTATCTACTT
>CAYWMG010000353.1:0-2488 GCA_964459245.1 uncultured Candidatus Bathyarchaeia archaeon | reverse complement strand
GCAGCGATGGCTGGGGCGAAGTGCATGACCGCGACGAGTGGTCCGGGTATGAGCTTGTACAGCGAGAATATTGGATTGGCAATAATGGGCGAAGTTCCTCTAGTTATCGTAAATGTGATGCGTCTTGGTCCGGCAACCGGCGGCGCTACAACTGTCGGCCAAGGAGACGTGCAGTTCGTTAGATGGGGCACGTCTGGAGGTTACCCGATTATTGTGCTGTGCCCAACTAATCCTGTGGAATGCTATTCGCTCACGATTCGATCGTTCCAGTTAGCTGAGAGATTCCGTTGTCCTGTATTCCTGCTTACGGACAGGGAAGTGGTGGCGACAATGAGCACGCTTGATGTGGTAAACAACAACCCGACTGTTTTGACTCGACAAGTGAGTAGAGCGAGACCTGACGACGAACGTTTTATGTCGTACAGGATCCACGATTTGAGCGATGTCCCATTCTTCTCCGCGTATGGGGGGAAGAACTTGTTGAGATTTACTGGGTCTACCCATGATGAGGAGGGATTTCTAACCAAGGATCCGAAGAAGGTTGAGAAACTCAACTGACACCTTGCGGCTAAGATAGAGGCGCATTTTGACGAAATTGAGACAGTGTCAGCTGACCTGCAGGATGAAGCTAGAACTCTACTCGTTGGATATGGGATTACTGCACGCAGCATTCTCGAAGCTACTCACACCATTCGGGAGAAGGGTAAGAAAGTTTCCAGCCTCATTATTAATTCGCTCTGGCCTGTTCCAGAGGCCGCAATCAAGAGAGCATTGAGAGGAATCGATCGTGTCCTAGTCGCTGAACTCAACCTAGGGCAGTATAGGCTGGAACTCGAGCGCGTGACGGGGGGCATTGATCACAGAACGGAGGTTTTGGGAATTAACAGGGTTGATGGCGAGTTAATCAGCCCACAACAAATTTTGGAGGCAACGCTTTGACACAAGAATATGTGTCGTACCGTAACGCTCGGCCATATCCGTTCTGTCCGGGTTGTAGTCATTCGAGTGTGATGGATCATCTAAACTCTGCATTGGTGAAGCTACAATTTAACCCGACCAAGATTGTAATAGTAACAGACATTGGTTGTTCAGGACTATCTGATCAATACTTCACTACGAACGCCTTCCACGGTTTACATGGACGCGCCATTACTTATGCCACTGGAATGAAACTGGCTAATCCCGAACTGAAGATCATTGTAATTATAGGTGACGGCGGATGCGGAATTGGCGGTCACCATTTGATAAACGCAGCCCGACGAAACATTGGCATGACTGTCCTCGTCTTGAACAACTTCAACTATGGCATGACTGGAGGTCAGCATTCTGTCACGACACCGCACGGTGGAATTACGCCAACGACCCGCCTCGGCAATTTGGAACGCCCTCTAGATATTGCAGGAACAGTCGCATTGAACGGCGCCACTTTTGTAGTTCGTACCACAAGCTTTGACAACGCACTGCCCCAACTCATCGAACAAGCCATTGCAAGGGAAGGATTTTCTCTACTGGACATATGGGAACTGTGCGCAGCATACTACGTTCCGAATAACACATTCAACAGAGCACAATTGGAAGAATTAATGGTTAAGATTGGCTTTCAGAGAGGCATTATCCATAATCAGGAGAGAGAGGAGTACAGCCTAGCATATCGCAACCTCGCCACCAGCGACATGAAAAAAACCAAACCCAACATACAAGCCGGGTTGAATCCCGTATTCAAATCAACCCTGAACCGAACATTAAGATTGGTGATAGCTGGAGGAGCTGGTCAAAAGATTGCATCGGCTGCGTCCCTGTTGGGAACTGCAGCGGTCTTATCGAACCTTTGGGCTACGAAGCGAGATAACTACCCGGTTACCGTCATGACTGGCCACTCAGTATCAGAGGTCATATTGAGTCCTGTAGAAATTTTCTACACTGGCATCGATAAACCAGACGTCTTCCTCGCGTTGGCTCCTGAAGGGATGAGGGAGTGCAAGAGACAGCTTGATAGCTTAACCTCTGACGATATACTATACGTTCGGAAAGAACTTTTGCCTGTTCAGACTGATGCTCGGATCGTGCCTCTGGACTTAAGCAGGATACCTCGAAAGGAAGTTACTCTGGCCGCTATTGGAACGATCCTGAAGGACCTTAACCTTATGCCGCGAGACGCGCTCAGAGAAGCGATTCGAATAGTTCAGAGTCCAAAGATTGCAAGCGAAAGTCTCAGAGCCTTGGAGAGATCCGCTACCCTACATGAATCAGAACATTGACTTGGTAATACAGGGCGTAAATAACTGCGCAACGTTCTCGTTGAAACATTTCTGCCGAGTGGACAGCTGTGCTTGGTAGGTACCTAACCTTCTGAGGTTAATGATGGAGGACAGTGAGCGCAAGGCTCGCCGACAGGAGCGCCGCATATAGTGCACGGAGTACAGTCGTCACCATACACATTACGGCATTCAGCACATCTTCCAATAATTATTCAAGTCACCTCAGTTAT
>CAYWMG010000352.1:0-1529 GCA_964459245.1 uncultured Candidatus Bathyarchaeia archaeon | reverse complement strand
GTAGATAGAAGTCACGCTTTCTCTTCTCATAGAAACCTGAAATCGCGTTAAAGTGAGTTCTTACGTCACGCTTCATTGAAGCATCTGAAGGTTGGAACCGTTTACCGATCCACAATTCTCTAACTAGACTCTTGAGGAACGTCCAGGCCATCTTTCTTGTGCTTGCATACCGTGTTCCACCTATTCGTTGTCCTTCCCGGGTTGGAATTTCAGCTATTGTCATGCCTAATTTCGCAGCGCGGATGGTCATTTGAAATTCGGTTTCGTGGTAGGGTGAATCTATTCCCAGACGATCCCATGCGGAGCGGCGTATGCCTCGCAGTCCATTAGTTGAGTCTGTAACTCCGGCTCTCCAGAAGATGTTCACGAGAAGTGTGACTAATCGATTGCCAAACCTTCGTATCCTTAGTGGGTCGTCTGAGTCATCACTCTGTCCTCCTTTCATGAATCTGGAGGCGACAGCCACGTCAGCATTCTGTAGTTTCTCAATGAGTTTCGGGATATCATCTGGATTTTCGTTTCCGTCGCTGCTGAGGAAAATCAAAATATCACCGGTAGTGTGTTGAACGCCTTCAATGGCCGCGTTTCCTCGTCCCATCTTGGTTTGTGGTATTACTTTGATTTCTTTGCTCTGAAGGTACTCTATGGTTCCGTCAGTTGAATGGCCGTCTATTGCGATGGTTTCGTCTACTGTTGCGATTGGTATTCTTGGAAATATTCCTTTGATCCCGTCAATTTCGTTTCGGGTGAAGATTATCAGTGATGTTCTCATGATGGCTTCATCGCTGCGTCTCTTTGCTTAAGGATTCGGCAACAGCCTAATTCGTATTCTCTTTGAACGAAGTTCTGAACCAGTTTATTGTTTGTCTCAATCCAGTCTCGAGATCTGTTTTCGCAGTGAAACCAAACTCGGCCTTGGCTTTTTTGGTGTCTAATCTTCGTCGCGGTTGACCATCCGGTTTCGTTTTGTCCCACTTTATCTTGCCGTTGAATCCAACTACGCGTCCAATAATGGTTACGAGAGTGCTTATCGTGACTTCTCGGCCTGTGCCTATGTTCACTGGCTCAGGCTTGTTGTATCGTTCAGTGGCTAAGATTATTGCCTCTGCAGCATCTTCTACATATAGGAACTCTCTAGATGCTCTTCCTGTTCCCCAGACTGTGACCTCAGGTCGTTTCAAATCCTCTGCTTGTACGAATTTTCTTATGAGGGCTGGAATTACGTGAGAGGATTCGAGGTTGAAGTTGTCACGTGGACCGTACAAATTGACGGGGAGCAGATAGATGATGTTCATTCCGTACTGTTGTCGGTAAGATTGGGCCATTACCAAAAGTGACTTTTTAGCAATTCCGTATGGGGCATTTGTTTCCTCTGGATAACCATTCCATAAATCTTGCTCTTTGAATGGCACTTTTGCATACTTGGGATAGGCGCAGACAGTCCCGACCTGGACAAATTTTTTCACTCCAGATTCCCGCGCGCTTTCAATCATGTTAAGGCCCATTAGGGCATTGTCGTAGAATAAGCT
>CAYWMG010000351.1:0-3247 GCA_964459245.1 uncultured Candidatus Bathyarchaeia archaeon | reverse complement strand
CTTCTGGGTGGAGACTACTGTTCCCATCTTTTCAACGATACCTGTGAACATGATGCTTCGCTCACATTACCAATGGTTCATCTTGATCTGGTTATCAAATAATGAACCGTATTGAACGTATCTAGCTTCATTCATACATACCCACTTCTTCTATGGCCGGCTTGTGTCACCTTGTAAGTGAGGACAATTTCATTATTTCGTCTCCTTGCTCCAGTAAGAATGAGGTTGATGGCTTGATTAATTCTCGTGACGCCAACTCCTTCGACTAATGTGGTCGCGTGGCTTCCTCCAATAATCATTGGCGCTACGGTTACGGTTATGTTGTCGATTAAGCCGTTGGAGATCATAGACCAATTCAAATTCCCGCCACCTTCGAGAAGGACCCGTTTGATTCCGAGGCGATACAATCGAGTCAGGAGGGTTAGTAAATTGATCTGGTTGTTTCCAACTCTAAGGATACGTGCTCCTGCACGTCTCAACGCTTCAACTCGCCTTCTGGGTGCTCCCTTTGTAACCGCTATGATTACGGCCGGGCTTTCCTTGAAGATGCGAGAGGTAGGTGGAGTCCGGGCTGAACTATCAACGATTACTCGAATCGGACTTCTACCATTAACTAACCGTACTGTAAGGCGGGGATCATCTTGGAGAAGTGTCCCAATGCCTATCATTACGGCATCATTCTTACTTCTCAATCGGTGCAACGTTCTCAAGTCTTCATTCGAGGAGATTTGTGAATCTCCACTACGGGAAGCGATCTTTCCGTCAAGCGTCATGGCTCCCACGAGTGTGACTAACGGTCTCTCCTTACTTCTGAATCGAGCCATGAACTATCTCCCCTTGAATCATGACGCATTCAATATTGTCAGGTCTTGCTCTATGGACGATTGATGATACAATGTCTCTCGAGAAGGAAAGGTTCGGAGCGTTCATATCTAGAAATACAATATCCGCTTGCTTCCCGACTTCTAAACTTCCTATACTTGATCCAAGGCCCAAAATATCTGCCGCGTAGGTTGTCGCCATACTCAGCGCTTGACCTGAGGTTATAGCGGACGGGTCTTGAGTGGTGGCCTTGATTATCTTCGCAGCATAATCCAATTCGCGGAGCATGTCTGGTGAATTGAGCATGACATTGTCCGTGCCGAGGGCTGTTTTGATTCCTCTTCTTAGAAAGTTGCTGATTGGTGGGACGCCGACACCTAATGTTGCGTTGGCCCTTGGACAACAAACAATCCCTGCCCTGCTCTGCGCAACTCTCTGGATATCTTTCTCATTGGCGTGCGTCATATGAACAATAAAGCTTGGGCTCATATGATTCAATATTCTTTGGGTTTCGGTTGTGTGAAAGGTTTCGTTTGAGAAGGTTACTGCTTCCAAGCTCTCTGCCGCATGAATTGCAACAAGCTTGTTAGTTCCTCTAGCTATCTTAGCTATGGTCTTCAATGAACTGTTCGTGTGTTCATTAGCCCCACTGAGTCCGACTCCATCGCTGACAGCAAGGATCTTCTTAGCCTCTTCTTCGATAGGTTCCGGAATATCTTCGTCGTGAGTAACTGTCTCTTCTGAATAGGAAAGGCTTGGTCTACCCAAGAGCAGTACGCGCTGTTTACATTTTGAGAGCGCCTGTCTGGCGAGTTCTAGTCCTTCTAGCCCGCCTTCCCTGAAGTCGGCGAAGGTAGTTATCCCGCATGAAAGCATGTCCTTCGATGTCTGTGAGATAGCCTCTCGAATGGTTGCAGGCGATTCGTTAGCTAATAGTTTAGATTTTATTCCATGGAGAGGATGCACTAGTTCCCTGAGCGGTTTTCCCACGCCAAGGTCTTTCGCAAATGAATCTCCTATGTGAGTGTGTGCGTCTATGAGACCTGGGATTCCCAGTAACCCTTCTCCATCCAGGACCTCGGCATTCGTGAGTTCTGTTTCCTTGGAGTCAATTTCTTGAATGATACCATCTCGGATGAGTAGGTTTGCAGATTCGATCGTCCTGAACTCTCTTCCAACGAGCAATGTGACATTCTGGATTAGGACAGGTTTCATCGCCGTTCACGTGTCAACGGCGAGACTAGATGGCTCCTCTGATGTCTAACCCGTTCCAGGTTCAGCGTTGCGAGTTCGGCTGCTTTCCTCGCGGTTGCGGCGCGTCCGATGCCATACTTTAATGCGAGTCCATTAATGTGAATTCCTCGTAATTCACGTAGAATGGCAATATCATCGCCTTCCCCTATTGCTCCCATGAAATTGTCTCCACCCATGTAGAAGAGCAAGGAATTGTGTTGGCTGAATAACTCCATAAGTTCGGCATGCGTGCGGACTAGTTTCTGAGATGTTTCGAAGGAATCGTTATGGTCAATTAGTTTCGTTATCCCATCCACATCAACATGGATTATTTGCGCATAGGATTCGTCGAGGGTCAAAGAGTGATCGCCAACCAGAACCATCTTTCTTTTTTCAGACTGGGCGCTACCCGCTGCCTGTAACATTCTTGATGCATGAGTTTGAGCTTCGTAAGGAGTCGAGCCTATACCGATACTCATGCTTACCGTAAATGGAAAATGAGATAATGCCTCTTCCCGTATCTTCAGGTGCTCATCCTTTGAGATTCCGTTGGTTATGGCATACATCTCATCAAATTTGTTGAAGAATACTAGGGCATCTCTTGCTGAGAAACTTCTCTGGAGTGACGCGTAGAGTTCGGCTTGAAGGATTTGGAGTTGATGCTCGCGGTCATTTCCAAGAGTGGTTGTCCATGGTCCATAATTGTCTATTTGGATCAGCGTGATCTGTATGCGCGGGCGCTTCATTCAGCTATCACTGGGCGTGTGTGTTTGTTCTGTTTTGAGATCTCCTTACGGAGTTTTACGAGTTTCACAGCTGCTTCTACGCTGCGAGTAGCGTATTTTTCAGCTCGGGATTGAGCTTGATGAATATTTTCTCGCGGTCCAGATACGCCCAGGGTTACTGGTTTTCTTAGTTTTGTTGAAAGCGCGGAGATTTGGTTGGATAGTGTTGCTGCAATAATTTGATCATGCGCTGTTTCTCCTTGTAGAATGGCGCCCAGCGTGGCGATGGCATCAACGTCCTCTTTCTCCAGTAGGTCTTGGATTATTATGGGCATGTCGAATGAACCTGGAACTTTACAAATATACGTGACTGTAGCGCCCAGTTCCTTTGATCGTTTGAGTGCTTGTTCAAGCATTTTTTGGGTAATTTCAGAATTAAATTGGGCGACAACTATGGCTAAGTTAAC
>CAYWMG010000350.1:0-3409 GCA_964459245.1 uncultured Candidatus Bathyarchaeia archaeon | reverse complement strand
ATTGTATAGTGCCACTTCACGTCGGCTGAGGTGAATGGGACACCATCATGCCACTTCACGTTCTTGTAAAGATGGAAAGTCCATGTCTTCCCATCAGGCGAATGGTCCCAAGTCTGTGCTAGGTCTCCTTTCAAGTTGTAGTTCGCGTCGTAGGTGAGTAAACGGTTAAACATGTCTGCATTGTAGTAAGCGGTAGTGCTCCAGAAGTTCAACACACTATTGAAAGTAATTGGGTCTCTCAAGTAAGCGATCTTCAAAGCGCCTCCGTACAAGTTGTTTGTATTTGACTGAGCAAAAGCCATGAACGATAGAGGGCTAGCGATTAGAAACATGAATAGTACACTGAACACTATTCTTGCAATTTTTATTTTATCCATAATTCATCGTACTAAAGTTCTCTTTTTGATCTCTATATAAGACTATCAACCCATTATCAATCACCATGGCCCACTAACGGTAATCATCAGGGTCGCCGTAAGCCGTACTAGGTTCTGGAACTTGTGACATCCGTACACTAGATGACCATAAGACGCAGCAAATACTCACTAATATCGGCCTCCGTAAGCGTGGCCTCTGGCGGCTCTTAGATCAAAAGTTTGATAATGGTTATCGTCTTAAAGCAGCAAAGAAAGTGCCTCTCATGAAGTTTGCGTACGGTAAGGAGATTCCAACTTCACTTGAAGAGCTAGTTGATCCAAGAAGGAGCGCGTTAGTCATAATTGATGTTCAGAACGATTACGCGAAGGAAAATGGTAGGCTGCTTTTCCCAGAAATGATACAAAACCTGAAAGAGATCATCAATGAGGCACGCCGGATAGGGGTGCTTGTAATTTACATTCAAGATACCCTCTTGCCTGCTCGATTCAGCGATTCACCTGCTTGGATAAGGCACTATATGATTCCTGAAAAAACGAGCGATCCCGAAGCAATAGGCACCGATGCCCTCGATGAAAGCAAGGGCCATCAAGTGGTAGACGAAATTAAACCTCTGCCCCATGAGTTGATGATTAAGAAATATCGTTCTAGTGCCTTCGTTGGAACCAGTTTAGACTTGCTATTGAGAAGCAACGGCATCCGTAACTTCATCGCAACGGGACTGGTTACGCAAGGGTGCGTAGAGTCAACCTGCAGAGATGCGTCAAACGAGTATTTCGTTGTAGTATTGCGAGACTGCGTCGAATCCAATAGAAAGGAGCTACACGAGGCGAACCTCAAAATCATGGAGTGCCGTTATGATGTTGTCACCAGCCGCCAAGTGTTAGATATCTGGAAGAAATTCCCCTCAACACGACAAACGATTGCAGTTGGAACTAATTAGGTCGTTACCGAAATGATTATCGACGCACATGTTCACATCGGTAGTTTAGACTCACGATCAAGCCACTTCGGATCTACCCCGAAGATGTTCAGTGCAGAAGATATGGTTGCATTGATGGACAGGAATGGGGTGGACAAAGTGGTCACAAACCCATTCGGCCACATGACAACTGAGAGAGAGTTTGAGGAAAAAAATGGAATAATAATTGCTGCTGCTAAGAAATATCCTAACAGAATAATCCCTTTTGCAAAGGTGAACCCGTGGCTAGATAATGGGCTCCAACTATTTGATAGAGCAATAAACGATTGGGGATGTAAGGGGCTGAAGTTGCATCCAACAAGCGACGCATTTCAAGCAAATGATGATATGGTTTTCCCCTACATTGAAAAGGCGGCGAAACTCAAGATACCAGTACAAATCCATAGTCACCAACCCGGCTCGCAACCTGCACTAATAGGCGATCTAGCCGACAGATTCCCTGAAGTCACATTCATCATGGCGCATATGGGAATGAATCTCTACAAAGATGCAATCTTTCTCGCACGCATTCTCAAGAACATTGTATTAGAAACCTCCGCACAACCATGGACTCATAGAATTTGCAAACCTGCGATAGAGCAAATCGGTCCAGATCGACTCGTTTGGGGATCGGACGCACCACTACATCACCAAGAGATTGAGATGAAAAAAATAACCATGTCCGGCCTAACTGACCAGGAAAAGGAGAAAGTGCTTGGTGAAAACATGAGAAAGATCCTTAAACTAACTTGACTCCACCAAATTACAATAGATGGCACGTCCGAATATGCTTCGCCTGCAGTAACCAGCGGCTGCAGACCAACGCCAAAACGATCGCCGCCGTTGCAGGAAGATTGAAAACTAATGCATCGCAGAATAATTGCGCCAGACAAGTGTTGAAGAGCCCGATATTTGGCGCTAGATAGTCATTTTCCACTCGTGTGGTTACGGCATCCAAATCTTGTACAACATATCATTTGGAAGTTTCACAGGGTTAGTCATTACTAGTTGTACAACGCCGTCATTTGTTGCCTTGATCTCTTCCACTATTCGTCCTTCTAGATTCTTTATTACCGCTATTAATTCTCCCTTACGGATGGTTTCTCCAGGTTTTACTTTAGAGTAGAATAGGCCCGCCGTGTGAGCGAACAGTTCATAGCGTCCATGAACGATTGTTTGCTTCTTCGCCAGTTTGAGTTTGCCGTCAATCATGTTCAATTTTTTCATTATGTTTGTGAGGCCAGTCAGGTGGACGTTGGTGAATTCTTCCTCTAGTTTTCCTTCTCGGCCTGCCTCCGCTATGATTCTGGGTCTTCCGATGGATGGTCGGACGTCTCGTCCCTTTCTCTCAAAGATGTATTCTGTGCCGTATGCTTTAGCAAGTAGTTGTGATCCTTTATCCACTTTCGCGTCTCCTGTTATTTCGAATGCGCTATGTGATACTACGTCTTCCATCAAGTCTCCGCCGTGTAGTTCAACGAGGTGCTCTACCTTAGGCCAAAAGATGTCTCTTATTGTGTGTGCCATCAAGTAGCTGATTGATCGTCCCTCTGAATTGTATAGGGTGCTTATGTCTAGGGCATCTTGCGGGTTCAAGTAGGGTGTAGTTGTCCAGAAAGCAGCAACGTTCAGGACTGGGATTATGAGGAGCGCCCCGCGGAGTTTTGTGGGGTCAGTTTCTGTGTATAGCTTGATGGCGGCGTCGATAGCTGGGTATTCGGTTGCATGAGTACCTGCCAATATGCCCAGCTTTGGGCCCTCATTGTTTCCATTCACAATCATGACCGGTATCGGCATAGTTCTTGGCCTCGCAGGTCCGACGAGAGGACGGTAAACAAAATTTCTCTCTACGGCTGCACCTGGGACGTGCAGGTAGCCAAACTTTTTCGTGCCAGGTTGAGCGGTTACGTCTCCGAGGGTGATATTATTCATGAACAGGTTCAGCGACCTAAGGGTGGCAAGTTAAATCTTCAGCGTTTTGAGCAACGAGTCTAGGTTGGGTTCAATTTCGTATGCTGGTCGCGCCATCTTGGCATATTCTGCATGACTCTTGAGTCCGGTTCCTGTTAATTC
>CAYWMG010000349.1:0-5034 GCA_964459245.1 uncultured Candidatus Bathyarchaeia archaeon | reverse complement strand
ATTCGTGCGCGGACTTGGCTGGTAATGAGACATGCAGTTTTTTTTATTAGCGTTAAATTCGCAAGATAGGCAAGTTGCCTCGTTAGATCCCTATTCAGATTGAATACGCTGTCGACTCTTTGAAATTCAATCCTATAGAGTGTCGAGATAGAATCAATTATGACTAATCCTAGATTTGGCGTTATATAATTATCTAACGATTCTACGAGCGTACGCTGCTCCTCGAACGTATTTGGAAAAAACAGCATTACCTGTTCGGTAAGAGACTTCGCATCATTTCCACCAATTTGATAGAATCTCT
Organism: uncultured Candidatus Bathyarchaeia archaeon; assembly: GCA_964459245.1. Classification (GTDB taxonomy): domain Archaea; phylum Thermoproteota; class Bathyarchaeia; order 40CM-2-53-6; family 40CM-2-53-6; genus FEN-987. The sequence continues at coordinate 4,733 of CAYWMG010000349.1, read as the reverse complement.
GTGGAGTAAATGAATTATCACAATCGATGAACAAAACCTTAAGTCCTTTCGCAGCCGCAAGAACAGCTGCTTGGATTGCCGCAGTGGTTTTTCCTGTTGCTGCTTCGCCATAGAAGAGAGTTATCTCTCCTCTCTCTATTCCTCCTCGAAGTAACCCATCTAAAGCATTACAACCAAGAGATATCGCTTGCGTAAACAAGAATCACCTTTAGAACTAAATGCAGCCTCAAAGTTATGGTCAACGCATCGGATTCCTTATCATGGCTAAACTACTATGACAGAATGTTCACCGCAAAGATAGAGATTATACGAATTGATTGCCAATCGCTGAAACCTTGTTCGTGACTAATGATCGTTATGGCGCGATATGTGTGAAGACTCCATAATCAACATATACCCTTCTAAGAAGCAGAAAAGTCTTACAGCATGCAAAATTCTTGATTGAATGAATTTTGCTGCTCAGCTATCCGAACTTGTCATCAGTTCACGAATCATAGCTCGCGGTCTCGCAGCGTCAAGTAATCGGGCAAACTGCTTCATCCAAAGTGGATACACGGATAATTTCCCGTAGAAGAATTCTTCGAAAACTAAATTGTCGAGAAGACTGATAGCCGTCCTTACCCGCGCGTAACCATACAGAGTTGACAATTTATCGACATTGTTCAGAGAAGGCAAGCTCAGAAATTCAGAAACAATAGTCGAGTACAGCCCCTTCGGATTGTCTCGTTCACGCTGCAATCTCCTCTGTTCTAACTTTCGCAGAACGACTTGCCTAAAGGCCCGAGACTGCGATAACCGATCCTCGATACTAGATTTCTTATGGAAGTCCATGCAGTTCCAATCACGCATTTATTTCATTACGCATTTTTAAATTAATGCACGTTCGATGAAATAACCGTTCTGACCGTCAGAGTAGCCTTTATTTCTTCTTGATAAGTTCTTCAATAAATTTTGCGTAATCTTCATGGCTCAGGAGGTTCTTCAGCTCGTCATTAAGACGCGAAGACTTAACTACCACAATCCAGCCTGAACCGTACGGGTCTTCATTTACTAATTCAGGTGAATTGACCAAATTTTCATTTCGTTCCACGATATCTCCTGAGATGGGAGAGTATATTTCTGACACTGCCTTGACCGATTCAACAGTCCCAAACGATGCGTTTTGAGTCACGTTTCGACCGAGGGGTGGGAGGTCAACATATACAACCTCATGAAGAGTTTTCTGTGCATAGTCTGTAATACCCACACGGCACATCTCATTCTCAACTTTCATCCACTCATGCTCTTTACTATAATACATGCGTTCGCGAACTTCGTAATCGCCGATCACAACCACAGCACTCACCATTGGTTGTGTCATGCTTTTCCAACATATTTAGCGATATGGTCTGGCGACCAACGCTTCATTTAATATCAATTCCTAATGATAGGTTAACGGTAGTAATTGCGGTATCTTGTCCATGCGAGTGATACAATAATAGTGAAAGGCCCTGCTACCATCGTTCCTCTAAGTGGTTGCGTAAACGTACTCGGCGCTTCATTGAATAGCAAACTCAATGTAAGTGCAGACAAACAGATACCTATAGAAGCAAAGTCAGAATCAGAACTCGGGATATCTCTTTGGAAATCTGGCCAAGTAATAAAAATCGACCACGCCAGTCTACCAAAATCCTGGACCGAAGCTCTTGACACTTTAACTCTACTGGAAGAAGGTACTGCAATTATTATAGGGCCTACAGACGCGGGAAAGAGCACCCTCTGTACATATTTAATGAACGGACTTTTGAACCGCGCGATTAGACCAGTCGTTATCGATGCTGACATTGGTCAGACTGATGTTGGACCGCCGACAACTATTGCCTCGACACTTCCCACTACACCTATCCCTAGCCTCACCGAACTTGAACCTGACCGAATGGTATTCACTGGGCACACTAACCCTAGCGCTGTTGAATCACGCGTAATAGATGGAATAAAGCGGTTAATTGATTGTTATGATAGACGCCTCACCATCATAAACACGGACGGATGGACGCTTGACTCAGATGCGGTACGGTACAAAAGCACGATGATTTCAACGATAAAACCAGAAATAGTGATTGGAATCGGATCAAAAAATGAACTTCAACCAATAATGAATGACACGCAGACGGATTGGATATCCATCGAACCATCACACGCTGTTCACCGGCGATCAAGAAACGCAAGAAGAGAACTACGCAATCGTGGATATAGAAAATTCTTAGAAGGGAGCACCGTACACACAATCTCCCTTAACCACTTGGATAAACGCCCATCAATCCCTCATTTTCGAAGCTCAGATTTAGATAATCTCATTATTGGGCTTCTGGACGAGCGAGGATTTGTGTTACACATCGGGGTCTTGATCAAGCTAGATGTTAGTTCCCTACGAGTATTTGCACGATCTGTTCAGGGAGTCAAAAGCATTGAGCTCGGATACGTGAAAATTTCTATCAATGGCTCTGAACTAGACTACGAGTGAACCTGAACCACTATTGAGATGCTCAAGAGGATTATTTAATCAATGAGCAAGTAGGCATGAATCCCCTAATGTGATTCCCACTTGAGCAAACTCGAAGATTATCGACAGCAGATTCGGGAAATAGATCAACGAGTGCTAGCTCTGATCAAAGACCGATTGAATATTGGAATCAAATTATCTGAAATCAAGCGCTCTATGCGCCTACCCATAATCGATACTGATGCCGAACAGGCAACGATAGACAACTTGGTAAGAACCTCTTCAGAGATTGGAATCAATATTTCTTTCGCAAGGCAGTTAGGAGAGCTTCTCATCGAAAAAACAATCGAGGTTCAAAACGATCAAAAACCAGGCCCCCCAGCAAAATCAAAGGATCAAATTCTGAAGGAAATCATCGAACTCACGCACACAATGCTAGTCTCGGGTAATAAAATCGCAAGATTCGAAATCGGTGAACCGAACTTCCCACCGCCTCAACCAGTGATTCGTGAACTTACCACAGTTTTCAAGAAGAAAAAAATAATCGGTTACGGAGCTGCGGTAGGTTTACCAGAGTTGAGGAAGAAATTGGCGGTTGAACTATCCAGTGAACATCACGTGAGAATAGATCCGGATCAAGTCATTATAACTCCAGGAGCTAGATTCGCCATATTCGCAACAGTCATGAGTTTTGTGTCCGAACTTGAACGAGTAGTTGTTCCTCAACCAGCATTTCCGGCTTATGAAGAGTGCGTAGTCCTCACAAAGGGGCGTGTGATTCCTGTAGCTACATCGCTAGACAATAATTGGGAACTAAACCTCTCGAAAATTGAAGCGGAAATGCGAAAGGGTGCAAGAATGATTGTGTTGAATAGTCCAAATAATCCAACTGGAAAGGTGATTAGCAAAGACAAGTTTCATGACATAGTAGAACTTGCCCATAGACATGGTACCCTTGTTCTTTCTGACGAAGTGTATGAAAAGTATGTTCATTCGAAAGCTCCAAGCATACTTGATGAGGAATACACAAACTCAATTTATGTTAACAGCTTCTCAAAACGGTTTGGACTAACAGGTTGGAGAATCGCATACTTAGTGACAAGCAAAGACTATGCCAAACGAATTAAACGAATTATACAGACCGCCGTGACTTGCGTCCCTGAATTCATCCAGAGAGCTGCACTTATTGCGTTAAGGCAAGGTGAATCTGATGCTGAGCGTAATAGAAGATCAATTTTAAGGAAAGTTGAACTCACCTGCAAAGAGTTAAGTAAGATTGATGTCGAATTTTACAGACCAGATGGCGCTTTCTATGTGTTTCCTAGATCGAACAAACCTAACTTTGACTCGGTCAAATTCGCAACTAAACTTCTCAAGGAACAGCATGTGAGCGTTGTCCCTGGACAGTCCTTCGGAGATTATCCCGCATTCTTCCGGCTAGCGGTATCGCTTCCGGAAACACAAATTCCAAATGCGATTAGGTCAATCGGTAAGGCCGTTGAACAATGGTCATAGCGAACGTCATCGGAGGAGCGGGGCGAATGGGAAACTGGTTTGCCAGATTCCTGAAAGCAAATGGCTACACAGTCATCCTGACCGATAGGAATAGGCAATCCGCAGAGGCTATCTCCAAGAGATATGGCTTCCAATTCTTAAGCGATCAACTTGAAGCTGCAGGCAAGGCTCAGGTAATCATCCTAGCTACCCCGACGAAAGTAACAAGCACTGTCCTTCAGCAAATATCGCCCGTATTGAAGCCAAGCACGCTGATCGTTGAAATCTCTTCGATTAAACGACCAATCGTTGGAACAATTAATAAGCTGCAGAAGAAGGGCATGGCCGTGCTAAGCATTCATCCAATGTTTGGGTCTGGCACAACCACACTCAGAGGCAGACGCATACTTGTGGCAACAAGACCTCGAAACTACGAAGCTAGAAGAATCTTGTCCATATTCCGGATGAACGGGGCTGGAATAATTCGTTGCACGTTGAAGAAACATGACGCGCTAGCCTCCATAATTCTCACCTTGCCACATTTCATCAGCATAAGCTTGATCGAGACTCTGAAGTCATTGGGAGTAAAATTGAACGAGATTAGTTTGGTCGCAGGTTCGACATTCCAACTACAGCTGCTGCTCGCAGAAGCCATCTATAACGAAGGTTATGATAATGAAGTCTCAATCCTTGGAGATTGTAGGGCTATAGCAATTGAGGAGTATAAGAAACAGACGCAGGCGGTATTTGAAATGAC
>CAYWMG010000348.1:0-10212 GCA_964459245.1 uncultured Candidatus Bathyarchaeia archaeon | reverse complement strand
TGATGACCAGTTTACTGGTGGGCCGTAGAATGTTGGCGCCAAAAGCGCGGCACCGTTCAATAGTACAAGAATTCCAGAGATCAGCGATAATGAGAATCCAGTTATAGACCCAGACCTTCTCTGCGGCCTCCTGACCTTCAGCGGCCCCGGCAATATCATCTGTGGCGGTCTTCCACAATATGGACAATAGACCGATGAGACGGGCATCAATCGTCCGCAATATCTGCAACGAACCGCCGGAAGCGGCAGAACGAAAAGTGCCCTTGGACGTCTCCGACCACTCTTTCTCGACATATGAATAGCAAACAGACCAATGCCGAGTCCTAGAAACAGAAGCAAGAGCAGCAGGTAGAAGATTAGTGGGTTGAAGCTAGTAGGGGGAGGCGTGGGCGCGCCAGGAACTCTTAGGAGAATGTTAACGGTATGCGTGATCGACCCGCCTGTTCCAGTGATCGTCATCGCGTTGTCCCCTGACAGGGCATTCGTGGAGGGGCAAAGTCGTAAAGTTGAGAATACTGTTCCGCCCTCTCCCGGAGTCACTGGATTCGGTAGGAATTGGGCGGTAACACGTTGGGGAATTGGCGAGAGTGTAAGGTTTACTGGTGAGCTAAAGTTTCCAACTGACTGCACTGAGACAGATATGTTTCCGCATTGACCTGGTCTTACTATAAGCGGGGTCGGTGCCCTTGGATTGGCATTGAGCACGAAGTCAGCTGGAGCGGATTTAACAATCAATGTGACGGTAACACTTCGAGTGATTTGCGGCAGCGTGGAGCTTGCAGTTATGGTAATGGTATACACTCCAAGTGGTGTGCTTACCGATGTGGGAACCGTCAGAAGAGTTGTAACAGTTCCACCCTGAGGAGGTGTGACCGTGATCGGTGAGAAGCTTCCGGTCGAGCCTGAAGGAGTTCCGGTTGCTTGTAACTGAATTGGTGAAGAGAAGCTGCCTATTGAATTGACACTAATCGTGTAGGATGCGCTTTGACCCTGATTAACGGTAATAGTTGTCGGGGTTGGGGCGAGGGAGAAGTCGCTTTGTGGGCCATGTACGAATTTGTTCCCGTACATCTCATAAGTAGCGTAGTAACCGTTCTCATCGGCGTATGTGGGGAACAGCTGCTCGTACGGGTGGAACGCCAATCCTTCAACTATGCCGTTCCCGTATGGGAAGTAGAAAGCTAGAATCGCCGGACGGAATGGAATTCCGAACTTCTGAGTGTCAGCCAATATCCGCACATCTGATGCGTGGGCTGGCTGAATGTTGGAAACAACATACCCTCCCCCTTCCGTGAAGACTTTGATGGTTGACGCATCCGGCCCTGGGTTATAGTACTGGCTGGGAAATTCACCCGAGAAACCTTCTGGAGGGTTATGCATAGTGCTTACCCATGATCCGGCACCCCCCGGCGCGAGGTTGATGTAGCCAGGAAAAGTTGAGTTCAGATCTTGCAATGCTATGTCAGTGTAGATCACCTCGTTCCCGGCTTGAGCCCGAGACTGCATAGTATTGTAAACGGCTTGGATACTTGCACTTCTTGCAGGCGTATACGATGATGGGTTGCCAAACCATCCTGGGCAGTCATCAACGATGAGAGTATACTGGTTCAGTATGGATGGATTCGCTTCGACGTCACTCGGTTGTACCAGAGTGTAGCTAATTCCCATTCTAGTGAGAGTGAGATCAGTCCTACCAAAGACACCGAATATTACCACTATCTTTGGAGCTTGTCTCGCGAAGAAAATGTTGTTCGATGTAAACGGAGCGGTGGTTTGGACAACGGTGACCTGAGCAAAGGTGGAATTATTCAAGAGGTTATTCACAGCGGGCTGGAGGGCGGGGTCGATAAGGAATGGGCCTCCTTGGTAGAGGGCGCCAGCAGGAGTGAGAGTAGTCTGCATGGTTACGTCGGGAGGCTCAATAACTCGCGCAACCTGCACGTTTGGGATTCTAAGGAATTCATGAATGAACCCGTACACGTGGACCCTGTCATTCTGCTTATCATCCATCGGCACAACGAGTGTTCCGGCAGGAAATGTCCCCGCTGATAATGGGTTGATTGCGCCAGCGACAATGCCTAAGATGGGCGCGAGAAGTATAGAGACCATTAAGAGGCACACAATAGAGTTTCGGATGGTTTTCATTCCAGTGCCTCAACTCGATTCATAATGCAGCGATTTTCCCCTTTTCTGGTTACTATCTAACTTATGCGTACATTACTTAAGACTTCATGGTGTGTAGGCTGCGCAGCCTAATTAACGGCCTGTTAAGTCGCAGCTATGCCCTAGAACATGTCAGCTTGTTCATCTAAATCTTATGTGGATCTACCCACTGCCTTTGTCATATAGATGCAGGGACTGTGTTCGTGAGGTTATGGCTTCCTTTGGGGCGTACAGAGTAGCCATCACACCATCCAAATCGCGTTCACTCTCACCAAGGCCTTGAACTGGGCGGGGGTCGCCCGGCAGCCTCTAGAGGTCCGTGGAGATGTCGCCCGTTAACTCTTTAGCAATCAGTCCGACCGGTTTTCCCACTTTTAACGAATGCGCGACGCGCGTCTGCCGCTCTCTCAATACACCCATGTTCGCTTCCAGCCAGGTTTGGAGATCTCGTAATGATCCAAAATGAGGGGTACAGGGGATATCGAGGTTTGAGCTTCTCGACTCGTTCAAGGGATGAGAGCGCCTTGTCCAAGTTGAAGCTTGGAGTGTGTGGAGATAAATTGGTACTTTCGGGGAGTGAACTCCAACACTGTTTCATTAGGATACTTCTTAGGATTTGGAGTTCATCTGCCTTCGTTATTTACTCTCACTGTCAATCCTAATATTACTCTTGAATTACCATCCAAAGCGTGACGCGATTGAGCCGCCCACCTGTTCCAGAAGGGTTAGAGGTGTACATTGAATCTTACGATCCACAAGGCAAGGCGTCTTACCTTTCTGGATACTTCGAGGTTAAGCAAACGAGGCTAAAGTTTGACGGCATAATGATGGATGAGTATGGAGGCCCCAATGTTCTGGCCACCCTTTCAGATGAAACGTTAACCACACTGCGAAATTTGGGGTTAGATCATGATGCAATTGATGAGCTTATCACGGCCTTGCAATTGAAAATAATGCAGGGAGAGGCACATGTACAGCTTCATGAAGGTCAATCCAAACCTCCCCATGATGAGAGACACTAGTCCATGAACTTGCACCTTTGAAGTCAGTTGCTGGTATCATGTTGGGGTAGACTGCAGTTTGAACATTCTTTTGAAGCCAAAGGTATCTGTGACATGCAATACCAACAGAATTTCTTTCCAGCTTCAGCCTCCACTGGTGCTGGCTCGGCACGCCAGAATCCTACAAAGAACATTATTACGCCAATGACTAGAATTGGCAGCCCAAAACCAGAAGCACCCATAGGGAGATACAGGTCGATAGAAGTCAGGAACGCCCCAAAAATGAAGAGTATGCTGCCGGAGACCACGAGACCCCTGTACATGCAAATCAACTATGTATGAGTTCTCTGGATAGATATTGACTTTCGCATGTGGGGTTCTTGATGATAAGAAAAATTGTTGAGCTTGATACGGATCTCATTGATCAAGCAGCAGAACTCATTCTTAGGAACGACGCATACCGACGCTATTACTTTCCTACGTGTGAAGATGCGAAACAGATTGCGATTGCGTTACGGAAGCCTACCTTGGACTGGAGTAGTGTGGTCGAAGATCGAGTGGTCGCAGTCTTCTCGATCGATCAATCCATCAAGAGATTGAGCAAAATGTGTATCCAACCTGGATCAGGAGAGTTGGTGGTCTCTGAAATTCTAAGCGTGTTGAGGGTTATAGAAGTCTACTCACCTTTGGAATTAGCAGATGTGTGGGTACACCACGGCTTCCAGAAAGGGGTTATGCAAGTTCAATTTGTTAGAAAACCGCAAGAATCGAGAATTATGCAATTGTTGCCATTGGCGAACCCAACCGTGAGCGATCTGCAGGCGATCTCGAGGTTGATGGTAGAGTGTTATTCTGGAAAATATGCGGACGCGAAGGATGCTGAAAGGTATCTGCGAAATCTTATGCACACTAAAGATTTTTTGAATGATTGTTCTTTCATTAGCAAAGCTAGAGACGAGGTAGTGAGCGCATGCCTAGTGAATGGAGATTCGGTTAGAGCAGAAGTAATTGAGCTCTTCACGCATCCTCTCTATCGGGCGAGACGATTGGCTTACACAGAACTGAGCATGGCGATGAATAGATTATTGAAAAGGAGAGTGCCCGAATTATGGGCGACTGTTGATTCAGAGAACAAGGTTGCTGTCCGACTATTTTCGAAACATGGGTTTGCCGAGGCTGCGAGGACAGTAGCAATGAAGAACGAGTCTTGTCGGGTTTGAAACGTTTAGGCCTTGAACCACTTGAATACTAAGTAGTTCATTTTTTGATGCTTCCTAGGAACGGCGATCGTGAACTGCTTTCTAACGGTTGTGGCAAGCCGTCCTGCTAAGACGACTTCAAAGGGGCCCATCGTATCTTTCTCTGTCTTGACGGTGACTATGAATGGCGCATGATCAATTCCGGGGCCGTGTTCATAAATCGCAAAATCGGATCCGAAACGAATACCCGGCGTAACTATGAGTCCCTTCTCTCGCAGGTCTTCGTATGCAGAGTAGCCAAGGTTGAACAACTTGTACGTTGCGTTCGCTAATTTCAAGAGCTGTGAACGACTTACGCGTTTAGAAGTTTTCGAGTCTATGACCCTGATGAGTTTACGATCGAGTAGATAAAGGCCTTCCATCAAATCCAGCATCAAGGGCGCTTTGAATTCTTGATCAGGTTTCGGTTTGGGTATGCCAACGGGTTTACCAAAGAATCCCATCCTGTATAGAGCTACTCCATCTTCAGAATCCCAGACGATCAATCTTGTGCCGATGAGTTCTGCAATAATCTGATGTTTAGTCAATGGCACTACCTATGACGTTAGAGCGAGAACTCTGATGTGATCAACAACATCGACGCCTATATCCGCTATCCGTTCTGCCCTCTCAACAATAGCTCGTAGAAAAAGCATTTGCGGAAGAGGAAGCTTACTGCCAAGTAGTTCAAGGTCTAACTTTCTAGACTCACCATCAATTTGGCGTTCAAGCTCTTCCACTGACTTGGCCGTTTCCATTGCCTTGTCAGGGTCGAAGGATAATGAATGGATTGTCTCGCGTAGTCTTGAAATTTCCTTAAGCACAAGACCCATCAAGGTTGATAACCCTTGCAGTCTCTTGTGATCAAGTTTCCACTTCAACTCGGTTACCGCTATCAATCGATCTCCTATTGCTTCGCAATAGTCTGCAATCTCACTTAACCGAAAGAGCATTCGTAAAAAATCTTCTCGACTGATCAGTAGACTTCCAACCGAAGAAACCTCCACTAGAAACGTAGCCTTATTCTTCTCATTCTCTGCAATTGTCTTCACGAGATTCGCATAATTCTCTTTGGCCAGTTTTGGTTTACCGTCCGCGACATTGTCCACCAGAACAGCCAGCTGCCTCGTAATCTCAACAACGTTCCTCGCATGCGTCTGACATAGGTCGAGCATTCTTCGTTTTATGTTAGCTTCAGTATCCATGGGAAAAGTCATGCAAGGTACCAGCGGCACGCGTATGGGTAAGATAGGATTAAAACATAGCCCAATTCATCAAATTCTCATTCTTCGGCTTTCGCTATGACTGGTTGTCCAAGTTGAGCGAATTGCATCTTCCCCATAAGAAATTCATGAGCCAGGTTCGCAATTAACTTCCGATCGGTTCGTACCTGGTTCCGGCTATCTCGGTCTCGCAGGGTCACGGAATTGTCCTTAATTGAGTCATAATCTACGGTTACCGAGATGGGAACACCAATTTCATCGGCTCTTGCATATCTTCGCCCTATGGTGCCTGACTCGTCGTATTCTACATCGAATTGGTGTCTTATCAGGTCATCCACAATGCTCAGAGCTGTGAGGTCTAATCCATCTTTAGGCATGAGTGGGAAGACCATGATTTGCACAGGAGCAAGAGCGGGAGGCAGTTTCAGAGTTACTCTATCATCAACTCTCGTGTATGCATATTCTAATGTTGAGTATACTAGTCGTTCCGCGCCGTAGCTTGGTTCCACTACATGCGGTACAACTCGCCGACCTGATTCGCGAAGGTTTCGCTCTTCAAACTTGACATGATTTGGGTAAACTTTGAATCCTTGTACTTCAAAAAAGCCTCTTGACGCGAAAGCGAGTTTTGCATCTTCAGGATTGTAGCTCTTTATTGCCTCGGAAACTGTTTGGGCCTGTTGTCGTAATAAGGGTCCTATGACGGAATCAATGGGTACGAGAACGGTGGACTTCTTCTCAACTGGTGTTGAGTATGGTTTGAAGATACTGAGATCAACCTTTGACTCTTTTATGTGCGCGTTGAGGTCAAAGTCAGTTCTGTAAGCGTGGCCTGCAATTTCCACCCATCCCCATCGGTCTAGTAATATTTGATGATCAAATGTTTGAGCTGAATAGTGCGCACGTTCAGCAGGAAGCTTTTCTTCGAATCTTTGCTTGTCGTATGGAATGCCCAGTGTCTTGGCGAATGCTAGAGATACGGCCATAAAATATGCTGACCATTCTGTCTTCACATAGCCTCGCTCAACAGCCTCCAATGGGGTAACTCGTACTACATCTGACTTACCTCTTTCTCTCTCTCCAGCCGGAAGCAGAGGTAACTCGATATTTTTGACTCGATCTAGATAGGGGCACTTTGGTTCGGCTGGGTCGAAGAAGAGTTCCATTTCCATTATTGTAAACTCACGCAGTCTAATCGGGCCCTGACGAGGGGAGATCTCGTTTCTCATGACCGTGCCAATCTGTGCGATTCCCAGCGGAAGCCTCTCTCGGCTTGTATCGTAAACACGTTTGAAGTCTGTGAAGATTGCCTGAGCAGCTTCCGGTCTTCCGTAACCGGTTACGTCGCCGTATGGGCCAATATTTGTCTTGAACATTGTCGAGAAGAATTCGGTCTGTCCAAGTGACCCACCGCATTCTGGGCAGCTTATGTTGTTCTCTTTGATCAGTCCGTCTATTTCTTTTGGCGACATCGCCTCTACTGCTATGTCAGATCGTCCAGGCATTGCCTCGGAGATTGCTAAGTCTGCTTTGAAGTGTCTATGACAATTGTTGCAGGTGACCATCAAGTCTTTGAAATTTTGCAAGTGACCTGAGGCAGCGAAGACTTGCTCCGGAGTGATCACGGGAGTGGAGATTGCGACGAAGCGGTGTTGTTGAACGAAGAGCGTTAACCATAGATCTTCTATTCGACGCTTAAGTCGCGATCCGAGAGGACCCAGATCCATGTATCCGCTGACGCCCCCATAGATTTCGAAAGATGGCCAGAAGAATCCTCGTCTCTTCGCCAAATCGGAGAGTATATCATACTTGTCCAAGCCCTTCAAGGTAAATCAGCCATCACGAGTCTCACCATGTCGTAAGCAGAGAAGAACCTTCCCATTGCTCCTTTCAGCAGTATGAAATCAAGCCTGTGGAGTGCCAGTTCGTTTCGGCATGAGAGACGCCCCAACCCGTTCTTTAGCCCTTACTGCGACTTTCTTGAGTCTCTGAATACCGAGTGCTGGGTCAACGCCCTTCGGACATACGTAGCTGCATGCTCCAGCATAGTGACAACGCCAGACGCCATGACGATGATCCACCAGCCCGATCCTTTGCTTGGTTCCCTGATCACGTGAATCGGCCACATACCTGTAAGCTTGGCCTAAGGCTTGAGGGCCCGTGAAGAGCGGGTCAGTTGCGACCGTTGGACAGGCAGCGTTGCAGAGACCACATTTGATGCATCCGGAGAATTGTAGAAAATCATCCAACTCACTCGCGCTTTGCTTATACTCTGACTCTACAGTATCCTGTTCCTCTTTGTCTTTGCGTATGAGAAATGGCAATACGTTATTGTGTTTTTGGAAGAAGCCGTCAAAGTCAGTTACTAAATCACGAACGAGCGGATAATGGTCCAAGGGTTCAATAGTGATGGGCCTGTTCTCATACTCCTTAACTTGTGTGTAACACGCGAGTTTTGGGACACCGTTTATCTTCATCCCGCAAGAGCCACAGCACGCCATCCGGCATGAATATCTGATTGCTATCGAATGATCAATCTTCTCCTTCGCATAGAGCAGAGCGCTGAGAACGGTCATTCCCGGCTCGGGCGGCACTTGGTAACTCTTCAATTCAGATTTTGTTGTCGTAGCAGGGTTGCATCTTCGTATTCGAAGCACGATCGGTTTATGCGGCGCTTCTGTGTGATCCAACATTTTCTTAATCCTCAATAGTGACGTTCGGTTGGCGTGTATCGAGTGATAGTTACCGGAGAGTAATCAAGTCTGGGTCCTGATGGCGACCAGTAAGCGAGTGTATGCTTCAACCATTCCTGGTCATTCCTAGTTGGATAATCCAAACGTGAGTGTGCTCCTCTCGACTCGGTCCTAGCTAGGCCGCCTACTAGAATGACTTCGGCAATGTCGAACATGGACTCTAACTCCAATACGTTGACAAAGTTCGTGTTATACTCTTTTGCTTGGTCGTCAACGTGTCTGTACGCTTTGGCGTGCAACCCACGCAACTCTCTCAGGCCCGTGGTTAAAGCGTCGCCTGTTCTGTAAACGTAAGCGTACTTGTCCATTATAGTTTGTACCTGGTTGTGAATTTCATATGGGTTTTCGTCGCCCCTGCCGTGAAATACTTCATCAAAGAGTCTCTTCTCTTCCGTCTCCACGAGATTATTTGGAAAGTTGTCTGAGTGGTTTGAAGTTACATATTTTACGGCTCCTCTTCCGGCTTCCGCGCCGAAGACGAGGCATTCCGCTGTTGAATTTGCCCCCAATCTATTCGAACCGTTTATGCTGACGCACGCAGACTCTCCTGCAGCCCAAAGGCCGGTGATTGCAGTCTCCGCGGTCTTGTTCGTCTTTATTCCGCCCATAGTATAGTGGCATACAGGCCGGACGGGTAGAGGTTCATTGATTGGGTCGATTCCCTTGAACTTGATTGCGATTTCTCTGATACCGGATAATCGTTCTTTAATTTTTTCAGCTCCTAAATGTCGCAGGTCAAGCATCAAGTGTTCCATCCCTGATGTTGGGTCAGTGAATCCGCGGCCTTCTTCGATTTCGGTTATTAATGCACGTGAGACTACGTCTCTTGATGCAAGATCCAACTTTTCTGGTGCATACTTCTTCATAAAACGCTCTCCCTTATTGTTGATCAGTACTGCGCCGTCACCCCTCGCCCCTTCAGTAATCAGTACGCCAGATGGGATCAGGCCTGTGGGGTGAAATTGAACAAATTCCATATCCCCTATGGCCGCACCCGACCTGTAAGCCAGGGAGAGGCCGTCAGGTGTGGATGAGTAGCCGTAAGTAGCAAATCTGTACAGTCGCCCTCCTCCGCCTGTTGCCATGATCCCAGCCTTGGCTTTGAAGGCGTGAAACTCTCCCGTTTTGAGATCGATAGCGGTCACACCTTTGAAAATCCCTTTCTCCACAATCAGTGAGGTAACATACCACTCCTGAAAGAAGTGTATGTTTTCGTATCTCCTTGTAGTATCGTAGAGTGTCTGCATCTCGTAAAACCCCACTCTGTCTGCTGCGAAGGTCGCTCTGGGAAAACTGTAGCCACCAAAATTGCGTTGCGCAATTCGCCCATCGTCAGTCCTCGACCATGGCATCCCCCAATGTTCAAGTTGATAGACCTCAGCGGGCATCGAGTTGACAAAGAACTCTACAGCGTCCTGATCTGCGAGAAAGTCACTTCCTTTGACAGTATCATAGATGTGTGACTCTAGCGAGTCGCCCTTATCCGTATACAGCACAGCCGCCGTCCCGCCTTCAGCGGAAACTGAATGGGATCGCATCGCCTGAACTTTCGTAACAACCGCAATGCTAGTTTTACCATTTGATACTCGAGCAGCCTCAATCGCGGCTCTCAGTCCTGCGATGCCGGAACCAACTATAACAATATCGTGAGATATGATCTCGGTCACTCATAACACCTTATTCCGTGAGGCTTGTCTTTCGCGCCGTTCCATCAATATAAGGGTGAAAGAACAACTGCTCTAAGATTGTTAGGAGTTAGAGCAGAACATCAAATGCCTACAGGATATTAGGTACCAATTAAAACAATAATTCAACCGTTCACCTTGACGCTCCA
>CAYWMG010000347.1:0-3186 GCA_964459245.1 uncultured Candidatus Bathyarchaeia archaeon | reverse complement strand
CTCGGAGATATCCACGCCCATGACATGGCGTCACTCCTCGACGAAGAAGGCATCGCCATAAGATCTGGACACCACTGCGCCCAACCTCTCATGGAATTCCTAGACATCCCTGCAGCCTCCCGCGCAAGCTTCTACATTTATAACACCAAGGAAGAAGTGGACATTCTCATCAACGCTCTCGAGAAGGCTAAGAAGCTGTTCAAGTTTTGAGTTCCGACATTTACAAAGATATCATCCTGGACTACTATAGGCACCCAAGGAATTCGGGCGACCTTCAAGACCCCGACGTTCGAGCCAAAGACTCGAATCCGTTATGCGGCGACATCATCGAGATGCAATTAAAAATTAAAGATGGAAAGATCAACGACCTACGCTTCAAAGGCAGAGGCTGCGCAATAAGTCAAGCTTCAGCCTCAATGTTAACAGAACTTGCGAAAGGTAAGACCATGGAAGAGGCTAAAGCACTTGGGAAAACCGATATTCTGAACATGCTAGGCATCGACCCGGGCCCCACCAGAATAAAATGCGCTCTACTGGGCTTGAAAGTTCTGAAACTAGCAATCTACGCATACCTAGGCCAAGCCGTTACTGAAGAAGTAAAGCAACTGGTATAGTCGAAACCAGGCCTAATGAAAGACTTATCTGACATGCTGCCCAATTTTAGGGTATGACAAACAAGTATGTCCTTCCAGAATTGCCGTACAAGTACGACGCACTAGTTCCAGTGATATCTGAAGAGATAATGCGATTACACCACGACAAGCATCACGCAGCCTACGTAAACGGCGCCAACGCAGCCCTAGAGAAACTAGAGAAAGGTAGAGCCGCTGGCCTTCAAGGTGTAGACGTCAAGGCCACGTTGAGAGACCTGGCGTTCAATGCCTCAGGCCATTCTATGCACGCTATCTTCTGGCCCAACATGAAGAGTGGAGGTGGAGGAAAACCTGGCGGCAAACTTGCAGACCAAATAACAAAAGACTTCGGCAGTTACGATTCTTTCAAACTACAATTCAGCACCGCAGCGAAAACAGTGGAAGGTTCAGGATGGGGCATCCTCGCATACGACCCCCTATCCGACCAACTGCTGACACTGCAAGCAGAAAAACACCAAAACCTCACAGCCCAAGGCACCATTCCATTACTGGTCCTGGATGTTTGGGAACACGCCTACTATCTCCAGTACAAGAACGATCGTGGCGCCTACGTGGACAAGTGGTGGGATGTAGTCAACTGGTCCGACGTAGAGAAACGCTACGAGAAAGCAAAACGCTAAACGACGAGTTCACGTAATTTTCCAACTTGGGTCTGAAGCAATTCAGACCCAAACAATTTTTTTCTACCCTTGTTCAGGGGAAGCAGAGGTAATACTGCATCATTATGTTGAGAATGGTTGAAAGAACTTGCCAACACATGCAACCGTTACTAATCTTCCGCGCTCCAGCTAACAATTGTTAGTGCTGCTATGCTATCTGAACGTGGTCTACTTGATAGTAACGTTTAGCAAGCATGCGTGTCTTGTCTATTGTCCGTCCGTTCTTCCCGATCGCTAAAGCTTTGTCCTGTGGTTCAACCTCTACGACGACGATCTTACGGTCGGGGCGTTCTGTTATGCGTACTTCCTTAACTTTTGCAGGCGCTAGACAGTTCTTCACTAATCCTTCGACGGTGTCTCCGAACTCAACTACTTCGATTGGTTTTCCCGTCATTTTTCGTAGCATGTTAATGTTCTTTCCAGCTTTCCCGATTGCGAGACCCATCTCTCCTGGTTTAGCGATGAAGACTATGCGGTCGCTGTCAATTATGCAATCGTTTGCCGTTGCGCCGGTAATATTTTCGAATAGTGCGATTAGGCGCATCTCTTCCATGCTGAGTTTAATTCGTGAGGCAGCCATGAATTATTGCACAGCTAGTTTCAGTATTTCTGAGTCACCAGGTTCTCTTATTGTGAGTACAGCTACAACAAATTGTTTTCCGCAAGCCGATCCTAAGTCTAAACTTGTTCCGGGATATGTATGGACGGGAACGGATGAAGTCTTTGCATAATGGAGTATGTTCATTTTGTCATTTTCGGGACAGTTGGAGGCTAAGATGAGCAATTTTGCTTTCGCAAATTTTGCTGCCTCAAGGGCCTCTTTCACTCCTAGCGCAACTTTCCCAGTCTTAACCGCTATCTGTATCTGTTTATTTACATCAATCTTTGATGTCTGCATTAGTTCAGCTACCGCCTTTCTTCTCCGGCATGGACATGTAGACCTCTATAAGTCCAGTTCCCATGGGTACCTGTTGGCCAACGATCACGTTCTCAGCTACGCCTCGAAGGGTGTCTCTGGTTCCTTTTATCGCAGCGTCCACTATTGTTGGAATCGTAATCTCGAAGGCTGCTTTCGCCAACGTGCTTGCCTTCTGTCCACTCACGCCGTGTCTACCGACTTGTAGTACTTCGCCAGAGGAGGTCATCGCATCTGCCACCAGCATTACGTGGCGGACGTCCACGTCTAGTCCTTGTTCGTCAAGGACTGCGGATGCTTCCCTCATTATGACGTTCCTGGCAGCTTCTATTCCTAATACTTCAGCAACTTCGTGCATGTTGTTTGAGCTTGTTCGTGTAGGGTCTACCCCATCCATTTCAAGAGCCAGTTCGAGGTTTGAGCCTTCTGTTCTGATGACCCATTCGCTCTTGTCGCCTGTTTTCTCTTCCATGACGAGCGCACGTTTGACTTGTGGGATTCCTTTGACGCGCATGAGTGGGAGGCGCATGACTAGTCTGTTGAATTGTGAGATGTCCATTTCTTGAGGCGTTATGTGTACGGTGTTTCTTTCAACTTCTACCTTGCAGCCTCCTGGTGTTATGGCTTCTTTGATATCCTTGAGTGTTACGTCTCGTTCTTTCATTGCTTCGGTGTTTAGTGTGACAAGAATTCTCATCTTTGTAATGTCAGATTCTAGGCTTGTGGCTATGTCGCCAAGTGCTGTGTGGGTTATGCTGGTGGCCACTTCTTGAGCCTTCTCTCGGTTTGTGCGATATTTCTTGTTGAGGTAGATTAGCATCATGGGCGTTGACGGGATTTTCCGTGCATCAACAATTTCGATCAGTCTCGGCAGGCCTAGGGTTACGTTTTGTTCTCGGACGCCTGCAAAGTGGAACGTACGCAGCGTCATTTGGGTCCCGGGCTCTCCGATTGACTG
>CAYWMG010000346.1:0-17342 GCA_964459245.1 uncultured Candidatus Bathyarchaeia archaeon | reverse complement strand
CGAACTCATAGAAGATGTTCCGGGCGTTGGACCCGCGACAGCAGAGAAATTGCGTGAAATGGGTTTTCACACCGTGGAATCTTTGGCCACCGCCACCATTAAAGAATTAGCGCAAGCCGGAGTTAGCGAGAAACAGTCGGCTAGAGTGCTTGCTGAAGCCAGAAGCAGCCTAGCACTCAACTTCGTCCGCGCTGACGAATTAATTAAGATGCGTCAGAACGTGAGACGCCTCTCTGCCGGCAGTAAACAAATAGACGAATTATTAGGCGGAGGGCTAGAGACTCAAACTATAACCGAATTCTATGGCGAATATGGAGTGGGTAAGAGCATCTTATGCCATCAACTCGCAGTTAACGTTCAGTTACCTGAAGATAAAGGCGGATTAAATGGCGCTGCACTCTACATTGACACCGAAAATACGTTCCGTACCGAATGGATCATAAGGATGGCTGAGGCGTTAGGATTGGATCCTACGCAGACCGCCAAGAACATAATCTATTCCGAAGCTTTCAATTCTGATCATCAGGTGTTATTACTTGAGAAGGCAGACAAGATCATTCAAGAAAATAATGTAAGGTTGATAATTGTTGATTCCTTGACTTCTCATTTCCGAAGTGAATATCTGGGGCGCGAGATGTTGGCTGAAAGGCAGCAAAAACTGAATAGCCATATGCATCGACTGGTACGACTTGCGAGAGCATTCAATGCTTGTGCCGTCGTTACGAACCAAGTTATGTCAAAACCGGATCAATTTTTCGCAATGGCTGTTGAAGCCGTAGGAGGACATATCGTGGCTCATACGAGTCATACACGAGTTTTTCTAAGACGCACGGCAAGCGGACCCGTCCGGATCTGTCGACTTATATCAAGCCCTTACCTGCCAGAGGGAGAACGTATTTTCAAAATAACGGAAGAAGGAATCAAAGATATCGCGGAAGAAGACGAAATCAAACGCAGGCGCTAAGCGAAGGAAGCCGCGGAAACAGACCGACGATGGTTTGGACAAGTTCTTTCACGCGGTGATCGAGAGACGGATTGGTGATGCCGAGAAAGAATTGGATTTGATACGTACGTCGGTTCCTGCGACGGAGACAGCGAAGGGGCAGCTTAAGGCGTGTGAGGGGTTAGTGCTAACCGCCAAGGCCAACAACGACAAGTACCTCTACCTTTCAAAAATCGAGAAAACCCAGAAACGACTAAGGGAGTTACGGAAAGATTTCGCTCAACAGAGCACGAACCAACTTCATACCAACTATGATAGAGGGTACTTCCAAGTCCTCGAGCAATTTTTGAAGAAGCTGGAGAAGTCTGATGTACAAGCGAGAACTGGTTTAGGAGGAAAGAAGACAACCTAAACCAGATTACTAAACAGACTATTTACCAGAACCAAGACCATTATCCATACTACGATGAATGTGCCTCCGCCAAGGGTAATGTCTTTGTGCTTTCCCTTTAGTTCGACCTCTCCAAACTTGAATACGTAACGCACGATCAAGATTGAGAGAGCATAGAAACACACTCCAATTCCAATCCCCACATATTCCGCTGTACCTCCCCAAACAGGCTGGGTTGCCGATATTCGGAGAGCGCTGCTGCTAACTCCAGCAGTAACAGCCAACAGGAATCGTAACCAGTACACCAAGGAGGTGGGTTTAATCTTTGAAGGGCTCAAGTTCTTCTGACTCGGGCTGGTTGCTTCGTCTGGTTTTATGCTCAAGATATGCACGTTCCAACTGCCGATGCATAAGTCTGCTCTCTAGATAACCCTTGCCCGCGACATCGATGGTGCTCACAAAGAGCTTAAGAGCGGGTAAGAAAATGTCAACTGTGGGTTCAAATGTCAAAACGCACGTCTCAGGCTCCGGATGTTAAGGTCGAGGATGTCATGTCAACCCCAGTGGTAACGATTAAAGACACAGATACGGTGCTCACCGCCGCTAAACTAATGAAGAAAAATAAGATTGGCTGCGTAGTCATTGTTGATAAAACTGGAAAACCTCGCGGCCTTATCACTGAACGTGATATTGTGAGACGAGTAGCAGCACTCGACCTGTTGCCGAGTAAAGTTCAAGCTGAAAAGTCAATGACGAAGCCCGCAGTCAGCATCTCACCCTCAGCAAACGTGACGGAGGCAGCGAAGAAGATGCGCGAACTCAACGTAAGAAGGTTAATTATTGTTGAAGGCGGAAAGCTGAGCGGCATCCTCACAAGCAATGATATTGTCGACATAACACCAGCGCTCATAGATGTTGTTGCCGAAAAATCACAGATCTCGACAGTTCAGAAGACGAGGGAACCCGAACCGACCTCAGGATATTGCGATAGATGTGGCTCGTGGGCGGACGAAATGAAAAATCAAGACGGACAGTTCGTTTGCGATGACTGCCTGACTGAAGAGCCAGAAGACGTGTGACATACGGCGTAGCTTTGCGGCAAGCTGGAAACCGATGATCGAGGCATAGTTACGCTATCAGGATTGATTGATGTTCACGTTCACCAGAGAGACATGAACTTGAGTTACAAAGAGACATTCGAGACTGGAACGAAGGCTGGATGGAAAAGTTGTTGGAACTCCGAAATGAAGAATTGTCCGAAGCGATAATTGATGCGTTTTCTGCTGGACGGGATGTTAGGAAAACTTACTCGATGGCTTAGGATATTGGGATACGATGCTGAATATTCGAAGAACAGCCCCGATGACAATTTACTCTCTCAAGCAAAGGATGAATCACGCATCCTGTTGACCTCTGACGCGCAGCTTTACCGAAACGCCGTATCAAGAAACATAGATACTCTTCTCATGGATAGCAAAAGCGATTCGGAAAAGTTAGCCAATCTTGCATATCGATTCCATCTGAACCTCAAACTTGACCCGATGAACTCTAGGTGCCCAATTTGTGGTTCGTCAATTAAGCCGACGTCAAAGGATGAGATAGTTCATTCAGTTCCGCCGGCAACGTTTAAAGTGTACCAAAGTTTCTGGGTTTGCACGAACGTTTCATGCGGTAAAGTATACTGGCAAGGAAGCCATTGGAAGAAGATCGAAGAGACGTTAAGGAACGCGAGTGAAATCCTTGAACGCAAGCAACAACAAACGCAAACCCGAACAGTATCTCTCCCTTGAAGAAGGAGAGACACTGGTCCGTCTGGCGCGCGAAGCCATAGCAAGTTACCTAAAAGACCGGACCACAATAAGACCAACTAATATAACAGAAAAACTCGGAAGAAAATGTGGAGTTTTTGTAACACTAAACCGCACCTCACCTCACGAGCTTCGAGGATGCATAGGATTTCCATACCCTGAAGCCCCACTTGCTGATGCAACAGTCAGAGCCGCGATCTATGCCGCTACTGAAGATCCTAGATTCCCACAAGTCTCACAGCCTGAATTCAAGACTGGAATTACGATTGAAGTAACAGTTCTAACGCCTCCGCGCGTGTTGGATGCACAAGATCGCTCGAAATTACCTGACTTGATAGAAGTGGGGCGACACGGCCTAATTATCGAAGGCCATGGGACTTCTGGACTTCTCCTTCCGCAAGTTGCCACGGAATGGAAGTGGGACAGCACAGAATTCCTAATGAATTGCTGCCTGAAGGCTAACCTTCCTCCCGACTCTTGGCTCTTGAAGGAAATCACGGTGAAGGTATATGAAGGGGAGATCTTTGAAGAAGTTGAGCCTGCAGGAGAAGTACGCAAGAAGATTGGCGGATGAATTATTGCGCGTCTACTTAGCTCCATGCGGGATCGGATTAGGTCACATTACTCGGGCATATCCCATCGCTCAAGAACTTAACGATCGTCAGATTACAACCGTATTTTCCACGTACTTGGATGGACTTGAGTTTGCGAAACGGAATCACCTGCCAACCTTCGAAGCGGTCCCCATAAATTTCAAGGTGACGAATGAGGGTGCAATAGACTTCAAATTGACAGCAGCCATGAGCGGTTTCTCGCTGGGCATCAGAACTCTACTACGCCAACTTACCCAAGAGATACGTTTTATGAAGATGTTCAAGCCAGATGTTGTCTTCTCAGACTCCCGAGTGTCATCACTATTAGCAGCTTGGCTACTTCGCATCCCAGTAGTTCTAATGCTCAATCAATACAAGATTGAGATAATTCGTAAACCTTCCAATAAGAAACTCACAAGGTTTGATCGCTTCTTCTTCCGAATCGCGAACCTAGGATGGCTCTTCGTTCGAACGGCGATTGAGATGGTTTGGGGAAAAAGCCAGATCATTCTTATCCCCGACTTGCTGGACCCATATACAATATCGTTAGGAAACTTGGCGATTCCTAGAAGGTATAACGGAAAGATCAAACTGATCGGCCCAATTATTGGGAACGAACACAGAGATGGGTTAATGTTGCTAAAGAACGAGAGAGAACCGGGTAAGAAGCCTCGAATTTATGCCGCAGTCAGCGGTCCAAAGATTGAGAGACAAGTTCTAAATACGATTCTAATTAGAGCGCTGCGTCATCTTTCCAACAAGTATGACGTAGTATTATCGAGGGGCGAGCCACAGGGCACGACCAAACCAGCTGAAATAAATGGTATTCAAGTTTTCGATTGGATCCGAAACCAAGAGGACTACATCAGGGAGAGTGACGTAATAATCGCTAGGGCAGGACATGGGATCATCATGAAATCACTCACTTATGGTAAACCCATGCTCCTCATACCTATTCCAGATCATACAGAACAATATGGCAACTCCAAACGCGCTGAATCGATGAGAGTAGCCAAGGTATTGGAACAAAGTAAAGTGAATTTTAGAAGGCTCGACTCATTACTTCAAGAGCTCTTGAATGGAGATTACAGCGAAAATGCCGTTAGAGTAAGCAAGAGTGTATCCTCGCTAAATGCTGTTCAGGGTGCGTGCAACATTATCGAGAATTATGCAGCGCATTAGAGAGATACTTCTTCCAGTGTCCAATTGAGTGGCTCGCGCAAAAGCGACTCATCTGGTGCAGATTTCTCTGGAGAGAGTTCAGTATCCACTTCCGCCCAGTCTATGTCAAATATTCTGCATAGTTCATTCAAATCCTGACGATCAAAACCCATTAGTGGTTGGAATATTGGCAATCCCACTTCCCGAGATTTTTCGCTTAGAAGAAGGTTATGACTGATCGGCCCAGCGACGTCAGCGAATATAACTCCCTTGAACCGTTTCTTCCTTGCTATTTCTATACTCATTAAGCGAATAGACTGTTTTGGCGGATTCGCTGGGTCAACGTTCATGACAAGCGCGTTATATTTTTCTCTCGTAACAAAATTCCTAAGTTTCCGTGCGAGATCGAGTTTCTGGTCGGTCGCGGTGTGGGCATCGTCTATGGTTGGTGGGAACAGTAATTGTACAAGGCAGCCTCGACGCATCATAACGTACGCCGCGAATATGGAAAGTGGGCCGGAGTCAAGGAGGGCAAGCATTTTCCACTGTGAAGAGATGGGCAGACCGCCAGGTCCAAAAATTTTTGTTGTGTAAACGTAAGCGTTCTCTCTGAATAAGTCAGCGGAGATAAGTCGATCAGGATGGTTCAGTTTGACTCGAATATTTCTCTCATGAAGAGCTTTGAGAACCTCGGTCCCTCCCTCAATTGCGATAGTTCGAGTGGAAACTGCGCTTGGTGATGAGCGGTGGCAGCGAATTGCGAAGGATTCCCCAGGACGCATCACGTCTTTCGCAGTTTGGACGATAGTGTCCTTAATGACGGTGGACAAACAATCAACTTTGGTTGCTGGCGATGCATACGCTACTCCGAAGACTCTGGAGCATATCGTGGCAGCGGAGGCTGTGTCGGTTATTCCGTTTATGATTATCCTGCCGGCGGTCTTTTTCATCTTTACGTCTTCAAAGCCGGCTTTTTGAAGCGCAAATTTCAGGTCATCAATTAGCCGTTGCTCCATACTGCGGCGCACAGGAGAGCTCTTGAGAACAAATTCCGCTGAGGCAACTATGACAACAGGTTCTTTCGAGCTCTCGCTCATTGGCATCTCCGAGCCAAGAACAAGTGCACTGCTTGATTAAGAATGAGACTCCGCCAATTGCGGAGATGAAAAGAGAGTGGAACTGCTAGTAATCGTCTCCGCCCATACCTCCCATGCCACCCATACCTCCCATACCGCCACCTCCGGGTGGTGGTGTTGCACCTCCTTTCGTGCCTTTTGAAGCTACAACGTCGTCGATTCTTAGAATCATCGAGGCCGCTTCGGTTGCTGATTTTACAGCTTGACCTTTCACTCTGAGTGGCTCAAGCACGTTGAGAGTGTTCATGTCTTTAATACCGCCGGAGAAGACGTCGACTCCGTACGATCTATTGTTAAGGTCTTCATGTTTTGCTCTCAACTCGACCATTATGTCAATTGGGTCTAGGCCAGCGTTCTCAGCCAAGGCCAAGGGGATGCTCTCCATTGCATCTGCGAATGCCTCGATTGCTAGTTGTTCTCGTCCGCCAACGTTCGTGGCGTATTTTCGAAGTTGCTTGGCAGTTTCAGCCTCGGAAGAGCCTCCGCCCGTGAGAATTTTTCCGTCTTCAATCGCGTCCCTAACGACGCAGAGTGCATCATGAATTGATCTGTCTGCTTCGTCTACTACGTGTTCTGTACCTCCGCGTACCACTATTGTGACTGCCATGGGGTTTTTTGCGTCTCTGACATAGGTCAATTTATCATCTCCAATTTTGTTTTCTTCAACTGTTCTTGCTTCGCCAAGGGATGTTGAGCTCAGATCCTTGATGCTGGCCACGATTTTGGCTCCGGTGGCTTTGGCAAGTTTTTCCATGTCTCCACTGCTTACGTTCTTTATGGCAGAGATGCCTTTCTTGGTAAGGAAGTGTAGTGCTATGTCGTCGATTGACTTTTCGCAGAAGACGAAGTTTGCTCCGCTCTCGGATACTTTGTCAACCATTTCCTTGAGCATGCGTTCCTCTTCGTCGAGGAAGAGTTTCATTTGGCCTGGATTGTCAATGTTGATCTTTGCATCAAATTCTGTCTTCTCAATTTCAATTTTCTCATTTAAGAGAGCTATTTTTGCTGATTGTGTTCTCTTCGGCATTTGTGGATGTGCAAGCTCTTTGTCGATCACGATGCCTTTCACAAGCTCTGTCTCTTCGAGGCTTTTTGCATGCTTCTTTAGAACTTTGACGAGATCAATGTCAACTTTTGTCTTACCGCCTCTAGTTTCTTTAACGTGAAGTGCGGCGTCGACCGCGAGCTTTGCCAAGTAATCTTTAGCTCCTGAAACGTTCTTTGTGCCCATTGCGGTAGTCGCTATTTTTCTGAGGGTTTGTGCGTCGTCCGGATTGATGGATTGGCTGATGTTGTCTAGTATCTCCTTAGCCTTCTCAGAGGCTTTCTTGTATCCTTCAACTATGACGGTTGGATGAACATCTTTGTCAAGGAGGATTTCCGCTTTCTTGAGTAGTTCGCCGGTTAGTACGACGACGGTTGTGGTTCCATCTCCAACTTCGTTGTCCTGTGTTTTGGCAACTTCAACAAGCATCTTGGCAGCTGGGTGTTGGACATCAAGTTCTTTCATGATAGTTGCGCCGTCGTTTGTTATGATGACGTCACCGATCGTACTGACAAGCATCTTGTCCATGCCTCGTGGTCCAAGAGTTGTCTTGACCGTTTCAGCGACGACCTTGGCGGCGAGAATGTTGTTACGTTGAGCTTCTCTGCCTGTAGATCTTTGGGCTCCCTCTTTTAGAAGTATGACCACATTTTGATTCTGGGAAGACATTTCAATTCACGACATTTACGAATATTTGTTACTTGAGGTAAATTACGATTATATAAAAATTACTAGAGGTAACGGATTAGACTTCGGAAATGGTTACTTGCCGAAGTCTAACAAACTTCGATTCGTAGTCTTATTAGATTCCACAGTTGTTCTCGGCGGGTCTACTACCTCATTGCCTCTGATTTCGTAGAGGATTACAAATGCCTCTCCCAAGGTTAGATTGAGTTGGACTGCCAGTTCCTGTGGTGAAATTTTAGGTGTTTCTTTCATCATTATGTCCTGGACGTAGCGTTTATGGTTCTTATACATGGGGAGAGCGTGGGTAGTGTCGACTAACATTTTCCAAATTTCCTCTCGAACTAGTGTGGGCAATGATATCTGCCACTCTGCAGTTCAAGTCTCAGATAAATAGTGAGTATTCTACTGGTGAGCAAAATATGCGCGAATTTCTTTATCGTTCGTTTGATCTATTCGGCAAAATCCGAATCTGACCAGTTGGACAATTGCTCCAACTTTCTCAGTCATCAATTCCCGCTCGGCTACTCCTGTTTTGACGGTAGCGTCGGGCATCACAACCTGGAGTGGAATATGATTGTCGGATGGAACCCATTGAATAATTGCTGCTTTCTCGCTGCCGGTTGTATCGTCTGAGAATTGGCTTTTGAGTGTGTTGTTCTCCATGTGAGCAGGAGTTAGGTTGAAGAGATTCATCAATCGTACGTTTTGGTTCAAGATGGTTTGAACATCAGATTTTGCAACGAGAATGATTGCTTGACCATCTACCGTTCGCACTTCGAGCGTTCGTACTCCTTCTTCTGGATGTTGTTGGTGTAGTGGAATTCTAGCTACGTATGGTCGAGGAATCCCGCTGATTACGATGGGAGTGGGGTTTGAAGCGAAGAAGTATCGGTGTGAGGTGGGATCTACGATTTTTCGATTTAGTGAATCTAGGTTGTCCCAGCTTATAGTTACGTCTACTGGTTTAGGTCCGATCTCCCAGATGAGTCTACGAATGGTTTCTGGGCTGTATCCTCGGCGACGAAGTGCTGCTAGGGTGCCTAGCCTGGGGTCGTCTACTCCGGTAACTTCGCCGAGTTCTACCGCTTTCATGAGTTGTGATTTGCTCAGGTTCATGCCTTGGACTTTCAAACGTCCGTAGTGTACGGCTTCTGGGTATTTCCAGCCCAAGTGGTTGTATAGGAAGGTTTGGCGTTCCATATTGGTCAGGTGTTCTTTTCCTCGTATGATGTGTGTGACGCCCATAAGGTGGTCATCTGTGCCTGATGCTAGGTTGTATAGTGGCCATACTATGAATTTGGAGCCGACGCGAGGGTGAGGTGTTTTTTCTGTATCGATTATTCTCATGGCGGGCCAGTCTCTGATAGCAGGGTTGGGGTGGAGTAGGTCGGTTTTTATGCGCAGGACCGCTTCTCCTTCTTTGTATTGACCGGCGAGCATCTTCTGCCAACGTTTCTCTTGTTCTTCTGCGTCTAGGTATCTGTCTGGACAGGGTTGGTTGGTGTTCGCTAATGTTCGGAAGCGTTCAGGTTCGCATTGGCAGACATATCCAGCTCCTTTAACGAGTAGAGTGTGAGCGGTTTCATAGTATGTTTGGAGTCGGTCGCTTTGGATGTATTCTTCGTCCCATTCGCAGTGAAGCCATTTTAGATCGGTTCTGATCATTTCATAGTATGCGAGTTCTGCTTTCTTGAGGCGTGGGTCGGTGTCTTCGAATCTCACTATGAATTTGCCTTTGTATAGTCTAGCATAGTCGTGGCTTAGAATTGCGGCTCTGGCGTTTCCCAAGTGTAGTGTAAAGTCTGGGTTGGGTGCGATTCGGGTCACTATTGTCGTGTAGTTTGCTGCGTTTGGTAGAGGTGGTAATTGTCTTGTTTCTTCGCTTTTTTCCTTAGAAGTTTCTGTTGGCCAATTTGCAGCGGCGAGTTTTTGTAATTCTTCAAGTGGGGTTGCGTTTACTTCGTTCACGATCTTTCTTATTAACGGGATTAACTGTTTTGCTTCGCTGCGTAGTTCGGCGTTTTCTCCTAGCAGGCTTCCGAGGACTGCTGGTACTTCGGCTTTTCCGTCATGTTTAATCGCGTTGATGATTGCTGCTTTGCGTATTTTCTCGTTGATGTCGGTCATGTTGTGTTTGCTCTTTGCTAGAAGAGGTGGTCCTGAGTTTGCTGTGCTGGGCCGCCGACGGTGCTCTTTAGAACACGAAGTCCGGTGTTTTGTTCGATGTCGTCGCATACTGAGTCAAGGTGTTCTGGGTGGGTGTTGATGTAGACTGATGGTCCAGTATCAAGAGAGTACCAGACGGGGAGGTGCTCTTCACTTCGCAAGTCTCGAATTCGTTGTAGGACACGTATTGTGTCAGGAGACATGAGTATGAGACCTGTGCTGCCCGTCATCGTTACCGCGTGTAGGCTTAGTGATTCCGTTTCTGCCATTTGGCAGACTTGATCTAGGTCTCCCTTTTGAATGGCGAGTTGCATTCGTTTTAGGATAGGTTTCACTTCTCTCAGTCTTGCTGAGAAGAAGGGGGAGCTTACGGATTCTTCGTGTGCCATGTCCGTCTTGATTTGGGAAGCGATTGGTACGATGCCCATGGCTAGTTTAAGGTGTTTTCCTCCTTCAAGCTGTCTAGCGAAAGATCTCCCGTTGCGTTTAGCAAACCAAATCGAGAAGCCGCCTACGAGGCTTCTGCTTGCTGATCCTGCTCCTAGCCGTGCGAATTCGCTGAGATGTTCTAAGTCCAGTTTCAGGCCTAAGGCGTGGTTTGAAGCAAATGCTATTGAAGCGAAGGCGGCTGCAGAGAATCCGAGTCCTTTTGCTTGGGCAAGGTTGTTGGTGCTCTTTAGTTTGAAGTGCATTTTTGTTTTTGCCAGTTTTCTAAGAGGGTTGATGACAGCGAGAATTCTAGCCGCTTCCATTTCGTTCGCGTAGGAGTTGTTGATCTCCATCGAGTCATTGGATAGTTCTGTGCTTGTCTCAATTGTGGTTGTAGTTGTGAGTGCTCGTGCACATACCGAGATACTGTCATGGTAGGGCAGTCTTAACCTCCTGTCTCTGAGGCCGTGATATTTTACTAGTCCCTGAATTGCGTGTGCTTTTGCGGTGATTTTCGTCATTGGATCAACTTCAGATTACGCCAGTAATTGAGGCTACTCGTTCTGCAGCTTCTTTTGTGAGGCCGCCTTCTCCAAGGATTGTGTATCGTTCTGGCCTGATGGAGTGGGCTTTTGTTAATGCTTCTATGATGTATTGGCTGCTTATTGCGAGTTCTTTAGCAGTGGTTGGTGCTCCGATTGTGTGAAGCACATCTTTGATGAGTTGCCAATTTGCGCCGTGAAGGTATGCGCAGAGTATGGTGCCGACACCGCATTGTTCTCCGTGGAGTGCTGGGTTTGGTGCTATCATGGCTAGACAGTGGCTGAATAGGTGTTCGGCTCCGCTGCAAGGACGACTGGTTCCGGCGATGCTCATGGCGACTCCACAACTTATGAGTGCCTCCACGAGGGTTCTAACTCCGGATTTTGATAGCATTCGGATGCTGCTTGCGTTTTTCATAACGAGTCGAGAACTCATTATGGCTAACTCTGCAGCGTAGTCGCCGTAGTACTCGTTTTTTATTCTGTGAGCGAGTTTCCAGTCTCTTACGGCGGTATATTTTGCGACAATATCTCCGCATCCGCTTGCGATTAAACGGTATGGCGAGTTGGCGATTATTGAGGTGTCCGCAATTATTGCCATCGGTGCGTGAGTGACGTATGAATAAGGTCTGTCCAGTCCTTTCATTGAGACTAGTGGGCTTGCTATTCCATCATGTGAAGCGGCTGTTGGCACGCTCAGGAATTGCTTGGAGGTCTGTTTGCTGCTGAGTTTTGCTACGTCAATGTCTTTTCCTCCTCCAACCCCAACAATGATATCAGGGTTGAATCGATGAATCTCCTGTTCGACTTGTTGCACTTGTTCTGTAGTGGCGCCATTCACGACGGTTGTTGATGTAGCAAATTTTGCTTCTTCTAAGGATTCTATGACGGTTGACGCTACAATTTTTTCAACCTTAGGGCCAGTTACTATCAAGGCGCTTCCGTGAATGCCCAATCGAACAAGGGTTTCTCCAACCAGTGGGACGACTGCTTGTCCAATGAGTACTTCTCTGGGGAGTTGCATGTAATGTGAATCTGCAGGTATCTTCGAGGGCATGATGGTTACACCAGAAAGATTAGAGAGAGCGCGGCAATTGCGATAAGCATTGGAAAGAGAGCGATCGCCGTCAACTTTGATATCTTGTACACTACAGTCATTACGCGCTTAAGAGATTTTGACCCCAGTGTGGTTACTTCCATTTTTTTGATCAATGTTCCCACTTCGCAGGGCTCTAAGTCAGCAATGGCTTCCTTGCAGGCTAGACTTACTTCGCTAAGTAAGCTTCTTCCTGAAACTACTGCTCCGATGGGGTAGTATCCCAATGGAGCGGAGACGATTCCGTTTACCATATGAGTGTCAGTAGTGAGAACCTCTCCGTCTGAAAATCCGAGCGCCTTAACTTCTGTGAGGATCTCCTCGCGCAAATCTTTTACCATATTATTTCCGTCAATACTGATGTAACCGAAGGATTCGCCGGCCACCTCGACAGCAATTACGGATATACCTCCTGGTCCGAATCCATCCTTTAGCTTGAAGGGGGGCTGCCTTTGAGCCAGTCCAACCCTGAACGGTAGCTTAGTAGTCTTGGCACAAATCTCCAGGCTGGATAACGCGGCTCTCTCTAGAGCTTCAACCTTCTCACTGCTCATCGTGGCTGGGCCAGTCAAACAGTTGTGTGCGTCAATTAGCGCTACGTGTCTGAATTTGCCTTGGGTTAAGGTGGATATTCGTTTTGCCAGGCTGCTTGGTAAGTCTTCCATATCGGATGGTGCCGTTGTCATAGTGACAAGTGCACATCCGTTGAAGATTTGCGAAGTTGCTGTTGCGATTTCGTTTCTCACTCTGACTGGGCGCGTAGCATCTGAGGTATACTCAGTGTCAAGCCCGTTGAATACCCAACGAATTATTTTCGCATTCTCCTCTTGCGAGACAAGATTTAGTTCATGGCCGGATACTCCATG
Source organism: uncultured Candidatus Bathyarchaeia archaeon (assembly GCA_964459245.1). GTDB lineage: Archaea > Thermoproteota > Bathyarchaeia > 40CM-2-53-6 > 40CM-2-53-6 > FEN-987. The sequence continues at coordinate 4,479 of CAYWMG010000346.1, read as the reverse complement.
TGGGGCAAGAGCGATTGCGTTGAGCCGTCGCTTGGAGACTGCTTGGAAGAGGTAAGGGAGAACGCTGCTGCCTATGTTGAGAAAAGGCCCTGGGTGTAGATTGGAGACTAATAATAAACCCTTGATGCTGTGAGAATCTTTTCGGCGGAAGATGAAGGCAGACGCATCTAACTCGGTTGCTACGCCTAGCTCGGCAAGATATGACTCAAGGTAGTGGTTATCAGCTTCCAACCAATCGGTAAGGAACGCTCGAAACATCCTAATTGGAGAAAAGCCTATTTTTTCACGTCCGTAATCCTCGACGAAAGTTATCAGAGCAAACGCAAAGGCCATGCCGGTTAAGGATGAGAGGAGGAGCCCCGTACTTAGTTTAGATGCAGAGAGGTCTAGGAGTAGAATTCCAAAGATCACCGATAGCGTGGGTTCTATAAACGTAAACATTAATCGCTTTGGAAAGTTGGTTCTGGACATTGAAAAGACGGCCAACGCGCGCATTGGGATTATTGCAAACAATCCCATAACTGCAGCGGACACAGGAAAATCAAATCCTTTGAACAGGAGCGACACGATGGAGCCTATAAAGAGAAAGAAGACGCAGGTGGAAATCGTGAACAGAGAAAACGCTAGACAGCGCCTTAAATAAAATAGAGGGTCTTCCTTCATGACTGTAAAGTACAAGATTGTGTTAGCGATTAGTGATGGGACTGCGAGGTAAGCAAGACCCCATTCAAGTCCATGAATGAATGAGGATACAGACAAGCGTGTGATCAAGAAACAAATTCCCACGCCTAATGTTGTGAAGAAAACCATCGTAGTGAGAATGGCGCGAGTGGAAGGAAAAGCCACTCTTCTAATCAAATTGTAGTATGGCGTTGTTCCGTTGACTCGTCTAGCAAATGAGTGAACCAATAAGTCAACCTCGAGAGAAGACGTTTAGAGCGCATGAATGATCTTGCGAAGCCGCTTCATGGACCCTTGTTCTGAGACTGTTCCAGTGACAATCAATTGCGCTCCAGCTTTAGCTAAAGATTGAGCTTGAGCTGGACTTCGGATGCCTCCGCCAACGATCACATAAATGTTAGAATTTTCCCTCACTGCTCTTACCATTTCAGGAGTAACAGTGTCTTTAGCTCCGGAACCAGCCTCCAGGTAGACGTATCGCATTCCAAGATATTCGGCAGCCAGCGCATAAATTGCGGCGAGTTCGGGCTTGTCTTTAGGAATGGGGTTGGCATTACCCACGAAACCCGCAGCCCCTGTGTGTTCACCTATGATTAGGTACGCCACAGGGATAGGTTCCAGGTTGTATCGCTTCACAAAAGGAGCTCCTAGAGCTTGAGCTCCGGACAGGTAGTATGGGTTGATTGAGTTCAAGAGAGACATGAAAAAGACTGCATCCGCGTACTGGCTCAGCCCAGACACAGCATTCGGAAATAGTATCACAGGAAGTTTGGACAGTTTTATTGCCCTGACAATTGCGTCGAGTTCATAGACGGATGTTACGGTTGACCCGCCAACCATGGCGGCAGTTGTTCCAGCCTCTTTCGCTTGTAATGCGAGTTTATGAGCTGTTCTTGGCGTCAGCTTCTCCGGATCAAAGAGGGTCAGATGGGCGACTCCTTTCTCCACAATAGCTTTTTGCAATTGGTTCTCGACGTTACCAATTCTTATATCGCCCAAAGCTTCTGTCACTCAAGTGGATCGATTTCGCAGAGTTAGTGAGATGACAGGTCGAGATACTATTAAATCGTCGGGTTCGCCTTCATGGTTTTCAGGCCCTATAATTATACCGAAACCGGCGGATCCACATCAGAGCACACACTTTTGAAGCACTATTAAGATAGAATGAAAAACTACGGATTTTGTTGGGTCTCTTTTGTCTGGGAACAAACCTACCTTAACGAAGGTTAATGCGCTGCTCTCAATGATGCGACTGCCAAACTGCATCATGATTGGATTTGCAGTTATAGTTGGAGAGATTATTGCCAGCCCGATTTTATCTGGCGGAGCGGTATTTTACGGATTCATGGCAGGATTTATGCTTCTGGGGTCATCCATGGTTTTGAATGATTACTACGATCGCGAGATAGATGCCATAAACGCACCGGAGCGACCTATCCCCTCTGGGGCCATAAAACCGTCGGGAGCATTGTCTTTCGCTGTTATCTTGGCTTCGGCAGGATTCTTCTTTTCAGCTCACACAGGTGTGTTGACGTTAATCATAGCTGCCGTGAGCATGGTAATTGCGTTCGCGTATAATGCATCGTTGAAAAAGACAGGGCTCCTCGGAAATGTTATGGTAAGCGCGAACGTTGCAGTTCCCTTCATCTACGGTGGGTTTGCGGTCGAAAGCAAAGGCCTGTTTCCGTTGCTTGTATTCGCATCTCTCGCGTTTCTATCAAGCTTGGGTCGGGAAGTTGTGAAGGGCATTGTTGACGTTCCCGGCGATGCTGCAAAAGAGGTTAGATCGATCGCTGTGACCATGGGTAATGCTTATGCGGCCAAGCGCGGAGCACTTTTCTTTTTGGCTGCAGTTGCACTCAGTGTTCTACCATTAGCTCTTGGAATCGTCTCGCAATATTATATTCCACTCGTTTTGATATGTGATGTCGGGTTTCTCTTATCATCGTACTCTATTGTTACGATTCCAACTCCTCAAAATGCAAAGAGAAACAAGAGGTATGTTCTCGTTTGGATGCTCTTTGGGCTTCTAGCTTTCGTAATTGGTACGGTGTAGGAGATAGCTCAAAACGTTTTTATGATATCAAACGTAGCGGTACATGATGTGCTATCTTGAAAATCAATAGTCATTTGAGTGTGGAATCACGGGGTAAACGCAAGCTGTCAAAAGAGTCCATAACCTCGTTTCCAAGGGAGATTGTTGGGACATTTGCACATCTTCCGAGAGTGTTCAAGAAGGTTGACATTGATCGGTTGATGGGAGATAAGATTTCGCGAAGTATGAAGTGGCGTTACATTAAACGGATGGAGAAGCTTGGAATTGTCAGGCACTCAACTAAGAAGTATTATAGAAAAGTCTACGACACTATCTCTGATTGGATGGAGAAAGATGCGATTCCGAGGATACGTCGAATAGAATCCTCTTTGACAGAGATTGATGCTGCTTCCACGACGGCTTCCTAACTTTTTGAGTATTGGTTCAATAATTCTTTTGCTCTATCTACACGGATCTTTCTCTCCGTGACCATTTGTGCTGATATTTTATCGATCAGTACACCTGTAGCACCTACGCTGATAGCTATGTTGCGGGCGTGAAGGCTCATATGTCCACGTTGGATTCCTTCTGCTGATAAAGCTCTGAGCGCGGCAAGATTCTGCGCCAGCCCTGTTGCACAGATTATTTCTCCCAGTTCTCGAGCTGTCTTCACTCCAAGTATCTTAACTGCCAACTTCGCAATTGGATTCGAAGCGGTTGCGCCTCCCACGATGCCGACTGCCATTGGCATCTCGAGCGTTCCCACTAAATCTCCAGATGGTGTCTTCTCCCAGGTAGATAGTGAAGTATAATGTCCGGACCTTGCTGCGTACGCGTGCGCTCCAGCCTCTATTGCTCGGGTATCGTTCCCGGTAGCTAGTACGACGGCGGTCACACCATTCATGATTCCCTTATTGTGGGTTGCACATCTGAAGGGGTCTGATGCAGCGAAAGCGTAGGCGTTGACAATTCCGGCAACTACATCTTCGCCGCCTAGCATCTCTTTGCTGAAAATTGCTTTTGCTCTGGCAAGTCGCTTTTCGGCCAGATTTGAAATTATTCGCAGATAGACTCGCCCCCCCGAAAGTTCTTCAACAATTGGAGCAACAGATTCAACCATTGTGTTGACAGCGTTTGCTCCCATTGCGTCTCTGCAGTCTACCAAGAGTTCGGCGATGATCATTTTGCCCATTTCCGTTTCAATTATTCGGACTTGTAGTTCTCGAGCACCTCCGCTCAATGAGACAAGAACTGGATCTTGGTTATTGGCGTGGGTTAGGATTTTCTCCTTTTGTGCGAGGATTTCAAAACGGGCTGAGTAAGGGTCGGGGGCATTCACAATTTGGATCTGTCCAATCATTACTGGTTCGGTTGAGTTTGTGTGGAATCCTCCCTTTGATCTAGCAATTCTGGCTGCGTTGCTCGCAGCCGCAACTACTGATGGTTCTTCGATAGCCATCGGGACTAGGCGGTCTTTTCCGTTTATGAGGAAGTTTGTAGCGATTCCTAGGGGTATTGGCATTACTCCTACTACGTTTTCGATCATTCGGTTTGCGAGATCAATGTTTAGGGCTCCTGGCGCCATTAAGGGTTTTATCTCTTCGTCGGTTAGTCCCGCGAATTCCTTTACGAATTTTACACGGTCTGCAACGGGTAGCTTGTAGAAGCCTGAATATTCTGAGCTTTGATTTATGGACGACACATTTGCTCTCTCTATTCCATTCAGCCTGTTAAGATGGTTGTCTTAAAGCGTATTGTTTCGG
>CAYWMG010000345.1:0-4040 GCA_964459245.1 uncultured Candidatus Bathyarchaeia archaeon | reverse complement strand
CGCCTCCTATGTGGGTGGAAGAATCAGTGTCCTATACTTGGGGAAGGTAGTGGAGACCGGCAGTCAGAAGGAGCTAGTGAGCGATCCGCTACACCCATATACACAAGCACTCATGCAGGCAATTCCTACGCTAGGAAAGAGGATTACAGAAGCAAAAATAAAGGGAGAAATCCCAAATTCCGCAGACATCCCCTCTGGCTGTAGGTTTCACCCGAGATGCTTATTCGCGACGGAGAAGTGTACGAGGGAAGAGCCGGAACTGAAATTAATAGCTCGCGACCACTCCGTGGCCTGCCACCTCTACTGACAAAAGAACGAGAGACAAATTGAGAACAAAAAAAAGGGTTCAGCACAGAGTGGAACCGGGCGATGCTAAAGTCGTTAGGTATGGTTTGAAAAGGCAGGGAATAGGGTTTCTGGCCATTATTGATCCATACCAATTGGGAAAGGACTTGCGAAATGACGGTTTCAGGAGACTGACTTGCTGGAGTGAAGAATTTCATCAATCGGAGACGATGAAGCCTTGTCAGAATCTCAAATTTTGATTGTGGATTGCGGGAGCGAGAAGATAGATTCAATACAGAATATAGTCCACGAACGCGGCTTCACGCCGCTGAGAGTTCGGTCAAGTGAAATTTCTCAAAGGGGCCCTTCCGCTCATTACTCTGGTATCATAATCTCCGGATCCCCCACTTTGTTGACAGAAATAGATTACAGCAAGCTTCTCAAATCCTTTGAGTTCATTCGCACCGTTCGAAGTCCAGTGTTGGGGATATGTTTCGGCCATCAAATAATGGGGCTCCTGCATGGCGCTGAGGTGTTTCGAGGACCGGAATGCCGAACCAATGTGACCATTACTGTCCTGGACAGAGACAAATTGTTTGAAGGACTAGAGTCAACACTATCATTAAGGGAGGATCACTGTGAAGGAATTAACCTACCGTCTGAATTCAGCCTTCTCGCAAAATCGGAAAGATATGATATCGAAGCAATGAAACATCGTCATAAACAGCTCTACGGAACGCAGTTCCATCCTGAGGTTTCGGGTGAAATTGGAGAGAAGATAATCGGTAACTTCCTCAACCTTTGTGAAAAGGTTTGATTCACCGATCTACCCCAAAAAGCTCACTCACCCTAGTTGAGGAAGCGCTAGAATCAAACGGAGTATCAGAAAAGAACGTACTGCTTTTCAGAGTTTTTCTTCAATCTTAATTCCAGTTTCGCCTCTTCTCTCCTAACGTGTTTGGCAACATGGAAAAAGGTAATCCAACATCTAAATGAATCACCTGCACGTTTACGCCAGAAGACCAGTGTTGAATATCGATCTGGTTCGTTCAGAATTCCCGGTCACTAGCAAGTACGTCTACCTCAACCACGCGGCTGTTGGGCCACTCCCCACAAGAGTGCTGGATGCTACGAAACGGGTGATTCAGGAGAAGTCAACGGGAAGTATCTGTTGGGATTCCTGGGAAGAACATGCAGAAGCTGCACGAAAATCAATCGCGAGCTTGATCGGATCAAGAGAAGAAGAGATCGCTCTGACCACAAGCACATCAGAAGGCTTGGCGATTGTGGCAAACGGTCTATCATACGAGAAAGACCAGAACATAGTCACCACTGACATGGAGTTCACTTCAAATCTCTTCCCTTGGCAGGCACTTACAAAACGGCACGGCCTAGAGTTGAGGACCGTACGAAATCGTGAAGCCAGCTTAGAGATGGAAGATTTCAGGAATGTAATCGATGCAAAGACGAAGTTAGTAGCGATCTCATACGTCCAGTATTCCAATGGGTTCAGAACAGATTTGGCAGAATTGTCGAGGATTGCTCATGAGAAAGGCGCATACGTGGTCACCGACGCAGTCCAGGCTGTAGGGCAAATGCCGGTTAACGTAAGGGATCTTGGAGTGGATTTACTTGCAAGCAGTGGCTACAAGTGGTTGCTCTCGCCAATCTCGACCGGTTTCTTGTACGTGAGACGAGGTTTGTTTGATGAACTCTGGCCGACGATTGTCGGTTATCGCTCGGATGAAAATTTAATGGATTACAACTACCGATACTTCAAATCAGCACAGACGGCTAGGAGATATGAGGCTGGCCAACTCAACTTCCCTGGGTTTGCTGGTATGAGAGAAGCTATCAGCCTATTGCAGAATATTGGATTAGAGAACGTACGGAGCAGGATTCTCTCACTTATCGAGCTATTACGTAATGGACTCGAAGGAAAAGATACTTTCAAAATCCGAAGTAGTATGAACGAAAAATCCAGATCTGGCATATTAAATTTAGCATGTCAGAACCCCGACTCAATTGCGAAACGCCTCCTCGAACATGGGATCATAATTTCAGTCAGAGAAGGAGGGCTAAGGGTCTCTCCACATTTCTACAACACTGAGACAGAAATTCATAACTCCTCTCAGAGCTGAATGCGCTCTAACTCCGCAGAGCAATCCACTGGAACACGATCGCCTATCCCTAACCGTATAGAACTCCTACCCGTTAATGCGATCCTAAGTCATCCGTATCGGTGCAGTTGGACGTATTCCAAGAAACCCGTTTAAGGTGTAGGCTTCAACAAAAGCATAGAACCAGCCTAGCCAAATCTTGGTTATCGACGATAGAGCTTTGGCAATCGTTGACCTCGAGGAGATCCGGCCGCTCACACCACCTGGCATAGAGCAATTAAACGGCTGGACGATCACAAGTCAATACACAGAAGATCTAGCAGAAGAGTGGAAACAGGGTGAGCAGATATTTCCCAAAGTATAGATTAACTGATTCGCCTGGATGTTTCAAAAGAAAATAATTCACATCATCTCAAATGAGCATATATCTATGATTGCCATGGATGACGGTGTGGAAGGCTTTGAGAGTATTCTTTCCGGAAGTTGAGGAACCGTCATCGTTAGCGTTGTTGGAAGGGATTGCTGAAGTCAAGACTGGTTCCAAAATTTATTCACAGGAGGAATTGGCTGAGGAGATGCGTGATGCGAATGTGGTTGTGATTACGTCTCAGTATCGAATAACGGGTAGCATGATGGCGAATGCTCCAAATCTTCGTGCTATAATCAAGTATGGGTCAAAACCTGGATCGGATAATGTTGACCTGGCTGCGGCTAATGAGAGGAAGATATTGGTTGCGTATACTCCTGGAGCAAATTCAGACAGTGTCGCTGAATTTGCTGTAACACTGGCTTTCGCACTTGCAAAGAATCTTCCTAATGCCATGTGGCGTTTAAAGAAGCATGCTTGGAGAGACGTGTCCTGTCTTGGAATGGAATTGGCTCAGAAAACGGTTGGTATAGTGGGGCTAGGCGTCATCGGATCTAAGGTAGCACAAAAGCTAAGCTGCCTGGGTATGACTGTTCTTGCTAGAGATCCATACGTTTCCGAAGAGAAGTCAAATCTCGTCCACGCAAAGTTGGTCGATTTAGAATGTCTGCTGCGTGAATCTGACATTGTAACACTCCATGCTCAACTCAACGACGAAACAAAGTACATGATTGGGAGGAATGAGTTGGGGTTAATGAAGCGTACCGCATTCCTTGTCAATACAGCGAGAGGAGCACTTGTGGATGAGAAGGCCTTGTTTGAGGCCTTGCGTGATAGAAAGATCGCCGGCGCAGGTATTGATGCGTTTGAGATCGAACCTCCCCTCTCGGATAATCCGCTTCTAGCATTAGACAATGTAATTCTAACGCCTCACGTTGCAAGTTGGACAGCTGATGCTCTTCGAAAGGAGGCCTACATGGCTGTCGAGGAAGTGCGAAGAATCGTGACCGGAGCCAAGCCATTATACTTAGCCGCGCCGTAGAAATCTTCTAATGTTTTTGCTTTGGTGACGTTTTAGCTGGTTTGTGCGGAGCCTAGGCAACGATGTTTTCCGTTTTGGTTTAGGGTTCGCAAATACTCAAAACCCGTATTGCCATACAGTGGCTAGGCTTGAAGTAATTTTTCTTCTTCCTATATGTCAATCAAGAGGATAATTAGAGGAGCCCTCGCCCGTAATTGGGCCATACGACCTCTACCTTATCATCTCT
>CAYWMG010000344.1:0-6235 GCA_964459245.1 uncultured Candidatus Bathyarchaeia archaeon | reverse complement strand
TTTCGTTTCCAGAGTATAGCCTATGATGCCTAGGTACTCGTTGATCTTTGGTCATCCTAAGTAGATTCGTATACTCATACGGTCAGGGTCAGCTTTGAAAAGACGAAGGCCACTAAAATTAGTGGAGTCAAGCATGTTGATTGGAACATCGTTGCTTATTCGCGCCACAAGCGTCATGTGAGAAATCCGAGCCTGAATCCGAGGGTAGTCAGGGCTCAAGGTGGCAATGAAGTCTATGACTACTGCATGGGACTGATTCAACAACCCAATACCACCAGTCATCTGACTTCCTAACCCAAAGCTGTTTGCGTAAACAAGCAGCACTGGTTGACAACTATAGAAGATGATCCGGTTTGGTACAGTAGCGGCTAAGAATTCCGCAGCCTCTCTGTAACCCGAATGTGCATTCGTAATTGCGGGAATTGAGGCATGGAGCTGTATGAGTATTAGCAAGATCACTAGGCACACCCTAAGCGAAGCACCGAACCTAACCTTGCTAGCAGCCATCCCATCACTAAAAGACTGCATGACACGAATCATTACAGATGCACACGTACAAGTTCCTTGAGCCGCCAAGACTGAAAGTGGAACCATCAATGGAAGCATCACCCTCGGGTACTTACTTGTCATCGACGAGAAGAAGACGAACACTAGAGCGACCCAAATCACGAGTAGGACTGTGCTTTTCTTTCGATTCATGAGTCCGCTCGCAACGCCCACTATTGACAGTAGAATGACGAGTGGGCCAACAAACTCCAAGAGCACGTTGCCATAAAATTCCGCTGAATACAAGGGTCTGAACGAAGGGGAGGAAACATAATACCAATCTTGCAAACCCAAGAGAACTCGCCAGCCCAGCCTGAGCCGAATAATGAAGTAATCGCCAAATAGCTTCACGATATCAACAACGCTTGGTGGAAATGGATTTGCCAAGTATGCAATGAACACAAGCGCGAACACCAATGAGGGTACAAGAGATAGCAATAGCTTAGGGACAGAACTCAGAATCTTGCGAAAATACGAATTGCCTTTCATGAAAGAACTCTCTACCCTGAAGGTTGAAAGATAAAAAAATGGGACGAAGGTTAGAATGACTAGAAGAGGCAGGAATCCATTATATTTGACACCCACAGTGAGGGCGAGTAACATTCCGGCAACGAGAAAAGCCAAATTGCTTCTTTTCTTTAAGGCATAAGCATACGCGAAGATTGCGGCTGAAAAAAAGAAAGTTAATGTCATATCTGCAAGTGCCATTTTGGCGTAAAGGATGAACATTGAAGTGCTCGCTAAAACTAGAACACTCACAAGTGCAGTCAAGACATCGTACTCATGTTTCGTCCACCAAAAAGTCAGAGCAGAAAGTAATATGGCCATGACTCCTGACGTAGCAACAGCCACAAAATCGTGGAGCCCGAAAATACGAAACATGATTGACAAGATAAACGGAAATAGTGGTGGTTCGACTGCCTGGAATCTTCCCCAAGAAACATTCATGTCCCATGCGGCAGTCCCAATATAGTAGTACTCATCCCAATGAGAAAGGCCCATTTGTTGGAAATTCCAGAACACGGTTACAGCAGCAAATATGAGAGAAGTTGCGCCTCCTAGTATGAGAAAACGGCTTCGTTTCATCGTGGCCATCGCGGAATTGATTTTTCTGATAAAAGGAAAATCAATTAGCCATGTGGATATTATTCCGGTCAGAATTACCGTGCTCATGATTCCGAGAACCAAGTTAGTGAACCGATTGGTATCGCCGAACTTCTCAATACGGTCATTGCCAGTGTCAACGATGTACACGTTGCCAGAGGCATCAACTGCAGCACCGCTTGGATAGTTGAATTGTCCGTCACCGGAACCTTGCGAACCCCATTGAGTAAGGTATGATCCTGAACTAGTGAATTCTTGAACACGATTGTTGCCATTATCGACCACGTACACGTTTCCTGACGCATCCGTAGCAATACCGAGTGCATAATTGAACTGACCGTTGTCAGAACCTTTCGAACCCCATCCGGTGACGTAGTTTCCGGAACTGTCTAACTTCACGACACGACTATAGTCGGCTTCAGTTTCGTATATGTTACCCGATGAATCGAGAGCAATCCCTGTCGGACGGTGAATCAACCCCCTACCTAATCCGGTAAGATAGTGGCCTAACCTGTCAAATTTTTCAATTTCAGCATTCTGCCAATTGGCAACGTATATCTCGTCGTGGGAATCAACAGCTATACCAACCGCTAGTCCAACGCGCTGATGAAACTGGTAGTTTCCAAAATCCATGATTCGAGTTCCGTTATTATAGAACTTCACAATATTGTAGCTGTAATTCATGTCAGCTAAGTATACGTCGCCTAACGAATCAACTGCAATACCGCCATAAGAACAGGGGGATTCCCATTGCTTAATGTAATTGCCTGAAGTATCAAATTTCACAATGCGACAGTGCTGAGAAATTTCATCAAGTATGTAGACGTTCCCAGTTGAATCAGCAACTATTCCTCGACCGGTGAAGAGTGCCGGAACCATCGAATGGTTAGATGTTGCATTCAATCCAGGCCTATTCAAACTCCAAGCAAGAAGGAAGCTTTTCGGCTGGACTTGAGACTGCTGAATCGTGAATCCAAGCATTATAGCAATTAAAATCACAGCTATAATACGTAAATTTCGAAACTTTCCGGACAGCCTACGCAATTTTTTTTGCATAAACACACACAGTTTAACTAGCCATGATTAGCCGGAAAAGGCTCGCATGTATTAGTCATCTTATTCGCCTGTTCCGCGGCCTACGCCGAGAGAGACTGCCGTCGAGCGCACAAATAATGGAATCAGACTGGTCGACAGAATTAAGCTTCCTATCGTAGCTGTCGGGAACGATATTGAGACAAACATTAACCGAAATGGCTCTCCGGCGAATCCGTATGGACTGGAATTCAACAGAAACGCGGCGAATACTACCAAAGCAAGATACCAAAGTCTTGGTTTCCTCATCAACAGAGCGGAAAGGAAGAGCGCCAAAGGCAGGATAACCCAGACGTACGGGTAGATCAAAGAGAAAGGACTCAGTAGTAATATGACCAAACCATTAATCAAGAACATAGCGTCCGCATAGATCGTATCACCCCTCAGAGTCTTTACCCACCTCTTTGAACCAGCGTATAAAGCGAAGATCGTCAACAAGCCTAACCCAAAAAGAGAGACAACCTGAAGCGCAGGTTTGCCAAAACCAGCGAGCCACAATAGGCTTACGATCGATTGACTATCCCGCAACCCGAATTCTGAATACATCGTCGGAACAACGTTCATAATCCAATACCAGTACCATTGGACAGGAACGACAACTAACGACACCCCAACAGTCACTAGCGCACACACTAGAAAGTAAACGAGATACTTCAGGTCTCTACGAAAAACTACAAAATAAATTAGAAAAAATAGCGCTGAGCCTTTCAGCAGAATTCCTAGGGACAGTATAACTGCTGAGAGAAGATTACGTTTCATTCTCTGACTCACCAAGCTCAGAACGGTCAAGCTTGCGACCAACATATCGATTTGACTTAATTCTAATAACCTCAGAAATGAGAAAGAGGTGAAGAAGAATAGAACAGCAACAGAGATGAACAGATATCTTCTCTCAGGTTTGAGCGTTAAGGCAAGAGCTACACAAGCCAGCACGAAAAGAGAAATGTACATGACTGTCCAGAGTCTCGCCGCAAATTCGAAGTTGAATAGTGCAAACATGCCGAAGAAAGGAAGTGAAGTGGGCGGGTAAACAAATCGATACCCCCATGCAACATATGGATTTACTCTCGAAGACCACAGGGATCCAACTATATAGAAGACGAAAAAATCGGAAACCCTTAGATCATAGAGCCAAATGGACGAATAGAAAAATAGTGAAACCCAATAATTCCAGATAATCCAGAAACAAATTGCTACCAAAATGACGATGAGTCTATTCCACTCTGACTTAACCAATAACAGTCATTATCACCGCGCGAAATCGCATATATGATACTTTCCAGTCAGTATCGCGGCATACGCACATTTCTCGTCCTCCTTTGGCGATTATGACGTCGAAGACATCGAAGAGAACCAATCGATCAGTTGCTAGGATGGGCGATTCTGGTTCCTATTTCGATCCAAGACGCTGGGCCGCCTAGGTATGGCATCATCAGAAATTTCTTCCTTTCAAATGGGTATTGCTGGAAGACTGAAAGCGTTACTGCAGACACCTAGCTGATAATGTCAAGTATGATAGCATTATGAACTATACTCTGCAAGGGGGGGTTCTCCATGCTTCAAGCTATGCTAGTCATAGAATAAGCAGGTAAGATACGTGTGACATACATCAAAGATCAGCCCAACTATGAGCACGCCCCATTCAATGAGTGCGGTGTAGCATGGAAAATAGTCGCTCCGCTAATCCTCCTGTTCTAACTTAAGCCCAGTTTCAGTTGATCGCGCTCGAATCTGTTTTTAGTATGCAAAGTGGAAGAAGAATAACGATCGCCAAGCACAGTAGCGATTCAAAAACATATGATGGGTCCAGATGCAAATTCGGGGGCATCAGCTTGGCTGAAAGTGCTATAGAATATGATGAATACCAGTCAGCATATCCGTAGTATGCGCGTCTTGCCAAATCTAGAACAGTCACTGAGCCAACCTGTGTTGGGAGAACTAAATCCGTTTGTAGCACATTAGTAACTAACACAGAAAGAGCAACAATGCCGGCTTTTATGCAAAATAGTCGATCCGAATGTTCACTAACTCCCGAAGAGCCAGATCCAAGATATCTAATAAGCTTCACAAGACCTACCGCTGACAGAATGGCAAGAGGTGGGAGAGCAGGTATGAAGTATCTTGCTTCTATGTAGCTGAAGAAGATTGTGAATCCGGTAGTATACGCAATCCATGGCAAGAGGACTTCGAGTTGTGTCGACATTCGGCTTTTTACCAATTGTTTGAGACCCAATAATGAATACAACAAGATGGGTAGAGAGATAAATGCAGGCAGATGAGACAACCACCAGAACCTCCTTCCCCAAGGCGTGAGATCGACTCCCTGACCAATCGTTTCAGACTGAATCTCATGCGAAATCCAACGCGAGAGCACTCCTTTGCCCTGAATTTGGAAAGTAGCTCCCAGTGTATAATTATCCCATAGGTATGGGTAAATTATTAGCGCGAAGAGGACGATCCCTGCGAAGATAGAAAAAGCGGTATCGAACTTGATTCTTTTAGTTCTTAGATTGTCCAACGCCATCGGAATGACCAGTATGGAAACGATGAATAGAATCAAAGCATACTGTGATACCGCGACAGAGGTAAATGGAATAGCGAAAGGCTGGGCAACCAGAGGCATCATAAAGTTTGAGGCTTCGATCAGAAACGGCAGGAGACCGAACACAAACACTGGTAGACCTGGAAGGATACTGCAAAAAAGCGCAAGTAACGTATTCCACTTGTCAAGAATTCTAGCGCGAGATATGCAATAGAATATTGCAATTGGAATGAAGATCAGGTTTTGCTCACGCATCATCAACGACAATGCGAGCAAAATGCCGGAGACCAATAGGTACTCATTTCTCTTTTCTTCCATCCCAAGGTAAAGACAGAACAGGAATAGAGTGGACAGCAGAGTGCCTGGAACATCTGTTAGAATCATTCCTGCCATTAGCATGAAGAACGCGTTCGAGGTAAGGAATAACCCTGAGAGGAAACCGATCGTATTACTCTTGAACAATTTTCTGGCAAATAACCCTGTAACCACGACTAAGACTACGCCGAAGAAGGGTGACACAAATTTTGCTGAGACCATCGGGAAACCATATGCAAAGAGCGTTGTTAGGATCCACCAGAATAGCGGTGGTCTTTCATCAGCAAATGGACCAACAAGATCTGCCTCTCTCACTCTCCCACTATGAAGGAGAGCATTGTTCAAGTATGCCTTGTCATCCCACCAAGGAACTTGGTTAACGTATCCAGCCAGAAAGAAGAGGCTCGTCGATATCAGCATCAGAAGGAATATCCAATGCTTAATCGCAAAAGTAGAAAATTGTCTTAATAGTACTAACTTTGATGGAGAAGCCCGGATTCCAAGTTTTCTGTATTCAGCCATATTATTCGTCTCGAATATTGCTAGTTCATTCACCAGAATTCAGGAACGTGAAAATTAATGGTGCGGGGGAGGGGATTTGAACCCCTGAACCCCTGCGGGACGAGGTCTCTTAAC
>CAYWMG010000343.1:0-3071 GCA_964459245.1 uncultured Candidatus Bathyarchaeia archaeon | reverse complement strand
CGGCTGCCCCGGGCCGTCGAATGAGAAGATGTGCATGCCACGTTGGTGAACGATGTTAAAGTTAGGGCTCGGGTATTCTTCCTTGAAACTGTCGCAGCCCGGAATGTAGAAGATCAACGGAGCTGGACTGGTCACGTTAGGATTAATGTGAAGGTTGCCAGACACGAGCGTACCATTCCAGGGGATGTCGATATGCTCGATCCGGTAGGGCGCCAGCGTGCAAACCTGGTCATAGCAACGACGCAGGCCCGCATACAGAAACTTCTTCTCCTCATTCAGTTCGAAGATCGGATGCTGAGCGCTTCCGTAGGTGCTGGCTGCCTCAAAATAGAAATCAAGCGCGGTCTCACGATGACCAGCATCGAGTTCACTCCGCGCGACCGCCTCAATTTGCTGCGCCTTCTGCCCCAAATGTTTGCTAATCATGGCATGGCTTCTGACACTCTTCGGCAGGCCGCCACGCCCTTCACCTTGGAAGTGAAAGACTCTACCCGTCTCCTGGATGAGGTAGTCTAGAATCCACTGCTGGGCATCTCGTCGGAGCGGAGCCCTCCCATGCTGCTTATCAATCGGACTCTTGACACGAGGCACTCTCTTCACGCATCTCACCTTTCCAGAAACCAGTAATATAACGGTGCTCGTCAATTTCTCATTTTGATCCAACTGTTAGACGAAATTCTGCTTCTAAAAGTGCGGCCAACATTAACACCTATCACGCCATCCGGGTATGTCAAATACTCTAAAATTCAGGATTAGGGCGGAGAGATGAATGTGAGCGGGCATGCTATACTACCTTCACGGATACCAATCCACTCCAAACAGCACAAAAGGGACCCTATTCCAGAAGAAGCTCAATGCACTATCAATCGATTACAACCAAGGTAAAACAGAAGATCTCAGGATTGATGTTTGCGTACAGAATATTCTGAACGCAATCCAGGGCGATGACGACGCTAAACTGGTAGGATCGTCACTAGGGGGACTCCTAGCAGCCAAGGTCGCCTTGGAACGCTCGAGCGTCAAGATGTTGATACTTCTTAATCCAGCTATCATTCCACCATATGAAGACGTGAGCATGATCAAAGGAATCCCTCAGAGGATACTGTCCGAAATGAGGGATGATCAACTCTTCGAGAAGAAGATAACTGCGGCAATGACCATATTGATGGCTACGAATGATGAAGTAATTCCCCGAAATTGGATCTTGGACTTTGCGATGGTACAGGAGGCAACTGTAAGGTTCCTCAATGATGACCACGCTTTCACAAGTAGTCCGGCTCGATTACCCAGCATTGTACAACAGATCGCCTATTTTCACAAATCACTCAGTTGAGAATCCGACTCCACTCCTTCCTTTCCTGACTACCCAGTAACATCCCATCGTGGTGCGTAGAAAGAGGATGAGAACGCGATGACTGGCCCTAATTGGATAAACATTGAACAAGGCAGCAACTGAGCCGGCGTCAAAACGGGATGGTTATGATCCTTGATCATATAGCTGTTGGAATTGGTTCTGGTATGCTTGCGCTAGGGTAGCGTCGTTGATGACAACTATGTTCTCAGCATTATCTGTTACGCCAGCCTCTTTATAATTGAACGATCCCGTGATTACGATTTGTTGATCGATTATGGCAACCTTGTTATGCATGATGCCAGCAACGTTGGCGATTTTTACATCAAAACCGTTCTGTTTGAGGTCGGAGTATAATGATGAATGAGTTTGAGACTGCTCTCTGTCCAATACGAGTTTGACTTCTATGCCTCTATTACGAGCGCCCACTAGCGAGTCTTCTATGCTCTTTAACCTAAATTCATAGACCATGATGTGAACTGAGCTACTTGCTTGGTTAATGTATTTGATTATGACCTGGTCACAGTTTCCACCAGGAGAGAAACAATATTCCAAAATCTGTCCCGATGATCCTGAACTAACGATGACATTCGACACGCCACTCGCGATTTGTGAATTGAGACATGTGGTAGCGATTACGCCTAACACTAATCCGATAAGCAGAGCAACTCCAGCTTTCATGTTTACATTTCACAAGATCTGAGAATCTCTTTCCGCTATAAGTTTCTATTGATCCGACAGACATTCATTGATTATTTGTGAGAAGAGTTCTTCGAACGTTTTCAAATATATTAAATGTAATTTATGCGCACTGACCGCTTGCGTAAACATTAGCTACTTGACTATTCTATTGAAATTACCCGTTCGGATGTGGCGGCTTCAGGTTTAGAGAGGTAGTCTGCCACTCCCCTCCTTCGCATGGTCGACCCTGGAGGAATCGTATCTCAATTTCATCGTCACGTATTGTAATCACTTTTGATTCTTGCGTGCCGCCGACCTGTCGCTCTGGGTAGCCTCCGTAATGTGCACATGGGGTAGTTGAGTATTCATGCGAGAGGTTTGCAGGCACCCACCCGTTTTTAGTGTTCCATACGAAATCTGTTCTATCCCCCATTTCGGAGATGTGGAAGTGTGACGACATGAACTCCTGAGCCATCTGGGTGTCGATTCGTCCAAAATTTCTACGTATAAGCCACATTAGAGTCCAGTACCTCAACTCGCTGCCCTCCCTTTTGCCAAAATACAATGGTGTCTCTATCTTCTGGTTGCTCTCGGAAATGCTTGATCGTAAGAGGTTATGATTTGTCAGAACGAGATATTTGCCAACCTCGCTCGCGTCGCCTGGATTTCGGATGCCGTACCTTCGAGCCGTACTCTCAACAGCATAGGCTTCTTGCCTATCGGCTATGAGGAAGTTGCATCCGCCTGTTCGAAGTACGGATTTCCTGCCTGTCTTCTCTTGATACTCTCTCGTTCCAACTGTTACTGTTTTAACTGCATCGCGAGCTGACCGAGAGTGTGAGATTGCATGCCAGGTTAGAATCTGCCATGGAACGCCAAAGTCACAATCACTAGATTCGTTTATCCCTCCGGCTGTCTCGGTTATTGCTACGCCGCTTTCGTTCACTTGAGTGTACACAAGTTGCCCAGCTAGGGCTATGGTCCAAAATCTTCCCGCTCCCTCTTCTCTTGGGTTCGCCACGTAAGCGACGTGATACAT
>CAYWMG010000342.1:0-1912 GCA_964459245.1 uncultured Candidatus Bathyarchaeia archaeon | reverse complement strand
ACGACACTATGTGCCGATCTGAATGATATGCCTGAATCTCGGACTAGTGTGTCGGCTAGGTTACTGGTCGTGCTCCAGAAGATTGCTGCGCGTTGTTGCATGATTTCTTTCTTTACCATTAATGTGGATAGGATCCCCGCAGCGAGAGTGACCATGCCTTCCGTCTTGTCCAGTACGTCACTTGACCCAAGATAATCGGCATAGGGTGTAGTGCAGTCAGTGGACGTTGTCATTTTGAGGGCTGCAAGCGCGGCCGACGGCCAACCTGCTGCCAATCCCACTTGTCCCATAATCTTTTCCCCGGAATCGAAATTCTTCTTCTGTGGCATTATGCTACTAGTATCACTATACGCGTCACCTATCTCGACCATTCCGAATTCATAACTCGACCAAACATAAAGATCGCTGATCAAGTGACCTAGGTTGGACATCAGCAAGGCGCAATCACAAATCATTTCAGCAATATAATCTGGCGTAAACCCAATCGCGTCCTTCGAGTTAACTACGATGCCCTCGCATCCAGTAAGTTCCATGGTTCTACGCCTGTTCAGAGGCCAAGAAGTACCGGCAATCGCAACCCCCCCAAGCGAGTTCATATTCATTCGTTTGAAAACATCCTGGAGTCTCTGCAAGTCCCTGTGGAAGGGGTAGAAGTTAGAGAGAAGATAATGTGCGAATGTGATTGGTTGGGCATGTTGAATATGAGTATACCCTGGCATAACTGTTTCCACATGGTCTTCCGCCAAATTCAGCAGGGTAGTTTGTAACCGTAAAAGCGCAGCAAAAATGTCAAGAATCTTATCCCTAGCGTACAACCTCGCAATCGCAGCTCCTTGATCGTTCCTGCTCCTGCCGGTATGCATTTTGCCAGCAGCATCCCCAATCTTTTCGAACATGTACGCTTCCACCTGAAGTAATAGAGTGCCCTTTCCAAGATCGATAGGCAATTTGTCAGGACCGAGTCGTTCTATTTCCTTAAGGCAAGACAATATTTTCGCAGCATCGGCCTTCGGGATTATCCCCTCTTCCGCGAGCATAACAGTATGAGCGAAATCGGTCAAGAGGTATTGAGAAAAACGTTTCTTGATTGATTCTATCTGAGGTAATGCTACGTACGTTTTCATTTCATTAGACGGCTGAGCCTTAAGCCTTCCCTCGGTATACGCAGTCTTACTCAACTTTCTATGCCTTCCAGAGCGCAATATTGTTTCGTGAACGGTAAATTATCAATCCTCTCCTTGAGTTCTATACCTGAACAGTGAAGGTTCTCGAATTCAACTCTTGACCAGAACTCAGAGAATTAGCTCAGTTGTAGCTGCCGAAACCTTCACTTTTCTTTCTTGCTCCGCAATCTGGAAAGAAACCTCCTTAACGCTCTCGTTCAATGTCCTGATCAACGGATAGTTCCTGCCTATTCGGTACATGGTTGCCCTTCCTATCGGTCTGGAAACGCGTATCTAAGTGACAAACGCGTCAAGTGGTACAGTACCCTGTTCACCCGCATACGGCATTTCGGCTTGGCTGAAATCATAGAAGCTTGCGAAAGAAGCCTCGACTTGCTCAAGAGACTCGCTAAGGAGAATGCTATTCAGAGTGGAATTTCCAGCGAGAGTCAGTAACCTTTGTACTTCGAATCATGATTCTAAAACATTGAGTGGCGAATGTCTTTACACCTGACTAGTTGCCAGATAATTTATTGGTCACACATAGATAGAAACGTCACGACAAGGCAAGTGATAATGATTTCAACGTAATCCACTTCTTCAGAATATTCTCAACTAACGCGTCAGGTCTAAATCTAACAGCATTCGAAGTGGTCGCATTGGCTGCAGGATCAAGGAAGGGAGAGGTTAGAACACGGAATGAGTTCGTTGTATTACCTCAAACATGATCGCCGCCTTCTAATCATCTC
>CAYWMG010000341.1:0-12344 GCA_964459245.1 uncultured Candidatus Bathyarchaeia archaeon | reverse complement strand
GGATGCCCATCTTCTCAAAAGTGGAGATGACTTTGCGTTGTTTGGAGGCGAAGTCTTCATCTATTCCCAATTCACGCCAATTCTCCAAGTCCATCCCTGCTGGGTTTAGAGTCGTGATAACTTGACTTCGGGCGCCTAGCTTGGCGAGGTTTTCAAGATATTCTAAACCAGCGTCTCCAAGATTATGGTAAGAGACGCCAGCAACTTGAACAGACGATATTTTGACTAGCTTTTCTGCGCCGAAGATTTCTCCCAAGGCAACCAAGATTTCCATACTCTTCTGAACAGCATATCCTTCAGATCCATCCAGCATCTTCTCTTCTCTCCGAGTCAAGTACACTGTGTTTCACTTCACATACTTTCGCCAATCTAAAGATGGAAGAGCTGCTTTTTGGAAATCTTTTCCTTTAGTTTCAAGTGGTTTAGTCGCATCGAAACCAACTTTCGTTGTTGCCCTCGTAATAGGATCAGCCGATGGATCTAGCGAGGAACCAGTTTGTTCTGTCTTCACAACTAGACCGCGGTCGCCTTGGAATCTTGTCGCGAATGCCCACTCAACCTCCATTAGATTATGAATGTTGATGTCCTCGTCTACTATCGCTACGTGTTTTAGAGAAGCGTGACCTCTGAAAGCTGCTTCGATCGCTCTTTTTCCATCGCTTTCGTCTTTCTTGCGAATTTTTACAACTGCGTGAAGCCATGATCCACCGCCCGGAGTTATTGCAACATCAAGACAGGTGCAGACTTTTGCTACTTCTCGATATATTGTCGGTTCTCGAGGTATACCCATCAGCATCTTATGCTCAAGTCCTCCAGGAAGAAGAGCGTGATAGATCGGTTGGGTTCGGTGATATATCATGTCGATTGTGACAACGTGTTGTGATCGAATCAAGTCATAAGTCTCAGTAAGATCAATGAAAGGCCCTTCAGCGTGCATTCGCGAAGTAATCCTCCCAACAAGCACGATTTCGGTCTCTGCAGGGACGAAGCAGTTTGCTTCCTTGCATTTGGTAACTAACAATGGTTCTAGAGTGTTGGCAATGTGAAGCTCGTCTCTTCCAAGTTCTACGGAGCATGCACCCGCGAGTAGTACGTTAGGTGATGTCCCGATGCAGACCACGATTGGCAGGTCTCCTGATGTTTTTTCTAGGATCATATTGAGATGACGCGGCACTATTCGAATTGCAAGCTCGTTTTTACTAATTTGCATCAGTCGGTGAAAACTTACATTTTGTCCAATTTCAGGATGTCGTGCTATCACAACTGCGGAACTAATGTAGCGTCCGCCGTCTTTCTCCGTATGCAGAAGAAGAGGCAGAGAGTCTAAATCAACCTCTTTCTCGACAAGAGCCATACAGGGTGCTCTGTCAGTTATTTGTGGAGGTGAAGGATTTTCTATCGCGTGTAACAAGCGAGTAGTGATCTGACTAGTTGGAATGTTAAGGTAGCTCGCAATAGCTTCTCTTGAAGCGCAAATGTTTGCTGCCACGGGGATTTCTGATTCTCTCACATTGAATGAGACGGGTCTTGGTTCCGTTGCTTTGATGAATGCTGCAGCTTCCAGTTTCGTTGAAAGAATTCTAGTCGCTTCCACTAGTTCGTGAGAACGTCTTAACCGCTGAAGCCACGTCCTAAAACTCATGCCTTCTACCTCTGCTCCTATGAAGAATTAACTCGGCCAACATTCTCTCAACCAGGTAACTTGCGATGGCTTACAAATCTTAACCTGCTAGCTTGTTTCCCAAGCATGAAACGAACTATACTCGTTAATTATTGTTAGATTCTCGTCTAGAATAGCCAACGGCTCTTTATCAGCGTGTGTGCAGCAGAGCCCCATATCCACCCGGCAACCTTCTTGTATGGTTTACAATCGTTCCGAAACAAATTCTTCGCATTTCTCTTAGTCACGCACTTGACTGTCGGTTGGAGTAACAATTACGATCTTCGTAAGTGGAACAGAAGATAACTCCATTTGACCAGTTAGTCCTAGCCGAACTTTTGCACCAACGATTTGCACTTGCACACCAACTTGTAATTCTTTCGCTAGCTTTACTTGTTCTCTCCAAAGTGTGACGCGAGTCGCTCCAGTTTCGTCTTTAAGTGTAAATGACGCGACCTCGATGGTTTCACCTTTTTGAGTTAATACTTGACGTAGTATAGGTTGGTCAGTGACCGTGCCTTGTACTGTCGCGAGACCTTTCAATGAAGCGAGCGCGTTAAGCTTCGTATTTGATATGGTGTTTTGGTTCGCAGAGGTCAGTTTCTCAATTTCTCCAGTGCTTCCAAGGTTGAGTTGAAGTTCGCCGAGCCGATCCCGGGTCGATACGTTCCTAAGATGGATAGATTCTCCCTCTTGCAACTCATCAACTAGAACAGCCTTTTCGTCCCACAACGATAGTGTGAGCATTCCCGTCTCATCTCCAACCATGAGTGTCGAGACTTTCACTGTTTCTCCGGTTGGTCGTTTGATCTCTCGCCGGTCACCTTTTGATATTACTTTAACCTTCAAGTTAACGAGAGAACTCTGTGGAGTTAGTTCAGTGATCTTGTATGTCTGTTCAATAGGCATCTCAAAATAAGGTGGAGGCTGCTTCAGGATAACGGCTTGGCTTCGTGCTTCAATATGCAGCTCGGGCCGTGAATTGGAATTGAGTTTTGTACGGCCATTTATTATTTGTAGAATGTCGCCTTTGCTAAGATCTTGAAGCTCATCTGCCTTCTCATTCCATGCTACTACTGGTATTGTGCCGGATTTATCAGCAATAATTATGCGAAGAACGGAACCTGTCCGTCCTTCTTTTGTGAATGAATACTTTTTGGGCGTTGATTGATTTACTCCTACGGTATTGACATCGAATGATTCATTTGGAATATTATGTATCTGGGTAAACAGTTCGCTGAATTCTGGAAAATCTGATGTGGGACCTCTAGGATTAATTTCAATACTGCTTCTTTCACCAGCGTGCACTTCAACGTCTCCTGCAAGACCTTGGCGGGTATAGGCGTGTCCGATTCTCAGAATGCTTCCTTGCAAATTATCAGCTTTTGAAGCTACTTCGGCATGTCTGTCCCATAGAACACAGCGAACTTTGCCGTTTCTATCTACGATGACGAGGCGCATTACTTGCCCTGAAGATCCATCCCGACGTTGAAATGCCTGCCGGGGCCAATATAAGAGAATTCGTCCAGAAATGCTGACATCGTTTAGCCCGCTTACGAGATCCCTGACTTGCATTCTACCAAGTTCAGTGCCGCGCGTTTTTATCAGTAATTCTTCCGCAACCAGTCGCGCTGCCCCTTCGTCTGAAAGAAATCCTGGGAGTTCTTTTTTCTTCTGTTCTATTAGGTTGCGTATTTGGTCCTCCGAAATATCGCGTCTTTTAGAGATAATTTCATTTAGGATAGTTTGGAATGCAGACAACTATATTCGCCTCTAACGATTTTGGATTCCCACTTGACGCATAAACAAGCTCCGTTACCGGTGCATTCTCGGTAGATATTGTTCGTAAGGAGGTTGATATAATCTCATTCCTGGTGCAGTAGGATAGTATTTGGACGACTGATAGATAAGGTAACACTCCCGGGCGAAAACTACTTGAGCAAAATCGAATGATTCAATCTTGATTCATTTGGAGCCTCCCTACGAAAAAATTGGGCGAATTACTCACTTCTTTCCAAAAGCAGGGGTAGCGATCATTGAGCTTACTGCCAGCGTGAAGAATGGGGATAGGATTGTCATTCGAGGCGGCACGACGAATATTGAACAAACAATTGAGTCTATGGAGATAGAACATTGTAAGATTTTGACTGCAGATGCTGGAAAGTCAATTGGACTCAAAGTTGCTGGACGGGTGAGAGAGGCAGATGTGGTCTACAGAGTTAGATCAACTTGATCATGCCTATCCGCAACCTTAGAATAGTGCAAAATGCCTAACCGGAGGAGTGCGCGACCATGGCAGAAGTTACGATTGAAGGAACAGTGTTGGTAGTTACTCCGATTCAATCATCTCAAAGCAGACCGATGGTTCAGATGACTTTGGGAGATCCTCTTAAGGGACCGGTTACGTTTCCTCTTGAGGTAGATAAAGAAATAGCAGGCGTAACCATCGCTGTTCAACGAACTTTGAGTCAGCTTCCTGGGTTCGGACAGCAACTAGGAACTCCTAGGCTAACTATTACCTTGACGGAAGAAGAGTATCAAGAATTAGGCAGGCCTCGATATCCAGATCACGTGACTATAACTCTGAAAGTGCAAGCGTGAGCTTAATCCCAAAAGAGTCTCGTTCTTGCATATTCGCGTTCGGCTTTCAGAATATCGATATAAAGATCCTCTTCCTTTCGATGCAGCCTTCGTAGGATTCTCGTTGCAGTCGTGGGGCCGATGCCACGGCCGCTCATTACTATGATAGCTTGTTTCCCTCGGTTCTGAACCAGGCTTGCACTGAGTAAGCCTCGTTTCCAAAGATGTTCTTCGTCAAGTGATAGTTTTCTTCCTCTTTTCTTTTTCTTTACAATAGGTGCGAGCCGATCATCGGAGCGAAACGTAGCCGCAATTAATGTTGAACCACATTTTGGACAACGAATTTTTTCTCCAACCTGGCCGACGATTCTAATTGCATCCCAATCTCCACTTAACATGCACACTAGCCTGACTGGATCGCTAAGCAATCGCTCTCTAATTATATCGGTGAGGGACTTTGACGGGATTGCTGGTCTGAGGAGATCATGTGGTATGATTTTATCAATTATCGGCGCAGCAAAGGGTGAGCATGAACCAGAATGTTCCTGAGCGATATCTATGATAATTGTTCTATTCTGAATTTTTCGTATTACTTCTTTGACGATTGAAAGGTCAAATTTTTCTAATAAGACCTCTCGTTGCGTTTCAGCATTAACAGGGGTGCCTTTCAGTGCTTGAACTATAGTTCGAGCACGGTATGCTCGATAGTCAGCTTTTCTTTCTACTATTCCAAATCTTCTAGCCACATGCCAGTTTCTCCAAGCAAAAAGGTCTGATATCTGAAGTGCTTCGAGGAGAATTGTCTCTATATCTTCTGGAGTTAGTCTCGATAATTCCATTGAGATCAGTTCTGGTTCGATCTTGAATGAAGATATCAAAGCGATTCGATAAGGGTCGGTCTGAGTGGCCACGTTCACACCAAACTTGGCGCTTAGCAACGACGCCATGATCATTGCGATTGTGTCGTTCGCAGTTGTGCCGAAGGTCGCATGTATAACGATGCAATTTTCAAATTTTTCAACAATTATGTGAGTATGAGTCGGGAGTGGGAAATGTTTTTGGTGGCTTCTTATCGTCTCAGTGATCTTTTCCATCGCCTTATCTGACAGAGCATAATCGTTTCCCACTTGCTTTAGATTATTTGGGCTGTCCAAGTTTGAAGAAATTTGTGACCGAAGGCGGCCTACTTCTTGGGCAGTTTCGTAAGTGACTGGTATAATTTCCCCTTCCCAGCTGGGAATAGCGTCAAGGGTGGGAGCGGTTGGTTCAACTTCAACCGAAAGTTTTTCCTCGTTGATGCTTATAATTTTCCAAGTTTGACCGTGAATGATGAATACTGTTCCTGCTTTACACTTCCTCGCCACAAAGCCTTGGTCCAATGTGCCGATGCGTCTCTTCCTGAAGAAATCGAATACGTCGTATCGTTTAACGTCAGGTATAACTGACAGATTTTCGTAATAGTATCGAAAGGTTCGAGGAAAACGGGCTGAGATCACATCCTCGACGAGTCTGATGGCACCAATGGAATTCATGAATCTGGCTACTTCATGTAACTGATGATCAGTTAAATTTCTGTAGGGATAGGCCATGTTGACAAGTTTTAACAATTCCGATAGATGCACTCTCTTCGAGTCGAGTGCGATTCCAGCAATTTGATGGGCGAGGACGTCTAATGCGTTGTCATGAATTATGGTGTTTTCGATTCGTCCTTCTCTTGCCTGATTTATTATCACGGCTGCTTCCAGAAGGTCGTCTGCCATGGTCCCTATTATCACGCCTTTAGCTTCTCCACGAAGAGTGTGCCCACTGCGCCCGATTCGTTGAATTAAGCGGGTTGAAGTTCTGGGGGACGCGTATTGAACGATAAAGTCGACTATCCCAATATCCATCCCTAGCTCAAGCGAGGAAGTGCATATGACTGCTTTTAGAGATCCCGTCTGGAATGCCTGTTCAACTTCTTCCCGAATCTCTCTGGAAAGCGAACCATGATGAACTCGAACCGGAATATTGGAAGCCAAGGCATGAAGTTGAGAGCCAATTGCTTCTGCCTGTTCTCTGGTGTTAGTGAATACTAGGGTGGACTGTTTCTGTGAAACAATTTCCGAAATTTTCTTTGATCTAGCAATTGTCGATGGTGGCAGGCCTAGCCTTTCAGAGTCACGTGAATCTCCGTCTGTTGGATTCACGTACTGCACTCCAACTTCGAATCTTCTCAGTTCATTTGATCTTGCGATGGTTATGGAACGGTTGATTCCTGCAAGAAATTGAGCAACCTTCTGCTCTTCACCTACGGTCGCGGATAGGCCTATTCTTTGAAAGTCTCTCCCCACTAGCCGGCTTAAGCGTTCCAATGCTACACTCAATTGCACTCCGCGTTCATCTGTCGCGAGTTCATGCACCTCATCCACGATCATCCACCTAACGCCCTTCAGATGTTCACGCATTCTGCGTCCTGGCAAGATCGCCTGAAGTGTTTCCGGCGTTGTGACGAGCATGTCTGGAGGAGATCTTGCCTGCGATCCTCTGACACTGAGAGGAGTGTCGCCATGTCTCACCTGGACTTTGATATCCAACTCCTTGCCAATGTCAGAAAGCCTTCGCAGGATGTCTCGATTCAGGGACCTCAGAGGTGTTACGTAGAGAATTGAGATGCCTTTAGTTTCGCCGGCAGAACGAAGTTCCAAGAAATTGTTGAAGATTGGAAGTATAGATGCCAGGGTTTTCCCTGTTCCAGTTGGGGCGATTACGAGAACATTCTTTCCTTCCAGGATCGGTGGTATGGCGATGCTTTGTATGTCGCTAGGTTCCTCTAGGCCAATTTTTTCCAAATGTGTCCTTATAGGCCTGTGTAGGTTAGAAAACGCGTTTTGAAGCAAATCTTGCATTTCCCAGAGACATCCTGTGATAGTGAGGGAGACGCGCGGGCAGTAGAGACGTTCTTAGGCTGAAGGTTTTTCGTATGCTAAATATACGAAGATTAGGACCACTACTAAGAATGCTAGAAACGTGGTCCCAATTTCAATAAGCCCCCAGAGTTCATCGACTAACATTCTCTTAACGCTCGCTTGTTCCATCTACCAATCGACACAATTTAAACACTACTCAATCTCGAGAACCCTTTGCTCGCCAACGATTTGTGATAGCTGAGTATTGCGAGTCATTCTTCTGTATGATACTAAATTGGCCTAAGGCTTCTGCCATTCGTTGTGCTATAATATGATAGCAGAGACCTCTTTTACGGTCCATTACACGGAAATAGTAGTCGTCACAGTAGCAGAACGGTAGGTCGGGTATTACTTGATATTCGCTACTACGACCTTGAACCATCCAGACAACTCTTTTGCTGGGTGTGAACTCGAATCTCTTAACTCTATTAGAGTTAGTAAGCTCTAAACCGTTAGCGAATCGATCGCCAAAGGTTTTGAGTAGCTTCACTCTCAATTCTTCAGAAAGAACATGGCACGATTGCAGTTCCGTAAATGCCTCATCAATCAGATCATTCTCATATTGGTAGGCATTTTCCATGAGTATTCCAGTTCACTTACTCTCATACGGCTATGCTAATGGCTTTTGATACGCGATATTTATTGACCAACCGAGA
The DNA here is from genome assembly GCA_964459245.1 of uncultured Candidatus Bathyarchaeia archaeon. Taxonomy (GTDB): domain Archaea; phylum Thermoproteota; class Bathyarchaeia; order 40CM-2-53-6; family 40CM-2-53-6; genus FEN-987. The sequence goes on along the minus strand of CAYWMG010000341.1, from coordinate 4,503 downwards.
GCGCACTGGCCAAGAAACGTTTTTAAGTGGTCATGGCGTGGTCGTATTTCACAGCGCAAGAACATTCTCGTGCGCTTTCGTTATGCATCCGGATTTGTCTCGGAGGCAAGCAAAATCATGTATCATCAGAACAGAAATGAAATGCCGAAACATGTGTTGACCGGTACGACGACAATGGGTCTAGTTTGCAGTGACGGTATAATTCTAGGAACGGATACGCGTGCAACGTTAGGAACATTTGTCGCACACAAGCATGCTAAGAAAGTTTACCCGATTGATGAACATGTGGCGATGACTATTGCAGGTGGTGTGGCAGACGCCCAGTCTGTGGTTGAAATTCTTCGCGCCAACTCAAGACTCTACAGATTCGAGAAAGGCCTAGCGATTCCAATAGGGGCGCTAGCTAGACTCGCGGCGAATATTTTATTTCAGGCAAGATTCTATCCTTTTGTTCTTCAATCGGTTATTGGTGGAATAGACGATTCTGGGCCACACATCTTTGCCCTTGATCCTCTGGGCAGTGTGACAGAGGAAAAATATGTTTCAACCGGGTCAGGTTCACCTGTTGCCTATGGTGTACTTGAACCAGGTTACAAGGAAGGTATGGCAGTGAAGGAAGCAATTCCACTTGTCGTAAAAGCAGTCAATTCAGCCATGAAGAGAGACTCAGCCAGTGGTGACAGCTTTGATGTTGCGGTTATATTGAAAGAAACTGGTTATCGAGAGCTAAGCGAGGAGGAAAAGAAGGCCATACTCGCACAGCCTAACTGACGCGAATAATGAAAATTCTATAAATTAAGCTTCGAAGGAAACGGCAGTGGCAAGACTATTAGATGATTCACAGGTGAGAATACGCGAAACCATAGTCTCCCACATGCCTAAAGAAGCTGAGATTACTCGGATCGAGTTCGAAGGACCACGACTTGCAATTTATGTGAAAAACGTGGCTCTACTTTTAGAGCAAAGCCATGTAGTGACGGAGATTGTCAATTTACTACATAAGCGAATTGTAATTAGGTCAGATCCTTCGATAAGGTTAAAGGAACCTGAATCTGAGCGACTGATTAAAGGGGTAGTTCCTGTTGAAGCGGAAATTACTGAGATAAACTTCGACCCAACCCTCGGCGAAGTTGTAATAGAGGCCAAGAAGCCGGGATTAGCTATTGGGAAGGATGGCAGCACATTACAAGAAATTATCAAGACCACGAGCTGGCGACCACGAGTACTTCGTGCGCCTCCTCTTCCTTCAAAGATTGTCGCAAGTACTAGGCATATCCTCCATTCTGAAAGCGAAGAAAGAAGCAGAATTTTTCGCGACGTCGGGGAGCGCATATTTCGCCCTCGATATTCAAAAACGTCAGCCGTGTTCTTGACACCTCTCGGTGGCTTTCACGAAGTCGGTCGGTCATCAATTCTCGTGGAGACGAATGAAAGCTGTGTTCTACTTGATTGTGGAATTAGCGCTGGAGCAGATCATCCTGCGACAGCTTTTCCACGCCTCGACTCGAACAGTTTCGATATTGAGAAACTCGATGCAGTGATAATATCTCACGCACACCTTGACCACTGCGGCTTCGTCCCGTTTCTCTACAAGTATGGGTACGATGGACCGATCTATTGCTCTGAACCAACGTCAGTGTTGATGACACTTCTTCAACTAGACTATCTTGACATCTACGGCAAGGAAGGAGGAATTGCGCCGTACGACCAGAAAGATGTACGAAAGGCAGTGATGCACACGATACCAGTGAAGTACGGAGTTGTGACAGACGTTGCACCTGACATCAAGTTGACTCTTCACAATGCAGGTCATATCATAGGAAGTTCAATTGTTCATCTCCATGTTGGAGAAGGACTTCACAACATTGTCTACACTGGTGACTTCAAGTTCGGCAGAACTATGTTGCTGGAACCAGCCACCTGCTCATTCCCACGCGCTGAGACGCTGATTATGGAGAGCACCTATGGTGGCCGCGACGATGTGATGTCGGACAGAGAGACAGTGGAGGGTAAACTAGCACGTATAGTCAACGAGACAGCCGAAAAAGGAGGTAAGGTATTGATACCTACCCTGGCAGTAGGGCGAGCTCAGGAAATTATGCTTGTCCTCAACGCATATATGAAGCAAAAGATGATCAAAGAACTCCCTATCTTCATTGAAGGGATGATTTTAGAGGCTACCGCCATTCACACCGCTTATCCTGAATATCTCTCTCGAGATTTGCGGGAACAGATTCTGTACAAGGACATTAATCCATTCCAGTCTGATTACTTCACTAAAGTTGATCACCCTTCAGAGAGAGAGAAAATTGCTCAAGGTGAGCCAGCAATTGTTCTCGCAACTTCCGGCATGATGGAGGGAGGACCTGCGATTGATTATTTTAGATATCTCTGCTCTGATGAAAAGAATTCGGTTGTATTCGTAAGCTATCAAGTAGAAGGTACGCTTGGAAATAGATTGAAGAATGGTGTTCGAGAAGTTTCTTTGATGGGTAGAAACGGAAAACTTGAAGCCTACAAAGTCAACCTGCGAGTTGACAGCGTTGAAGGATTTTCTGGACACTCGGATAGAAATCAATTATTAGGTTTCTTGAGACGAGTCTCCCCACGGCCATCTAGAGTGATCATGGGGCACGGTGAAAGGAGAAAGACTGATGCGTTCGCATACGAAGTTTCTCGAATCTTTAAACTGAGAACTATAGCGCCAGATATTGAAGAGAAGCTTCGCTTACGTTAACTTTTATTCGGTCTCCTCGTCAGACGAAGCCGTTATAGTGTTTGCGGCTACAGCCAGTTTTGATGATCTACCGCGCCAAACCTTTACGGTCGGAGGAGTCATGACAATTCTTTCCTCCCCAAGACGGGCAATATCTCCTTGGATTGATTTTATGAACTCCACAAGCTCGCTTATTGCGGCCTTCGTTTCTTCTACGCTGCGTTTCGCGATCGGAGTTATTTTAACGATGAGTATGTTACCTTCTATGATCTCCGCCTTGATTCTTGGAACATCAATAGATTCACGCAATGGATAGGCTTTCACATAGATGGGGTGCTGAATTGATGGGTTGATCAAGGGGAACCGTTCTGAGTCTACGTCGCGTGAGCTCATCATCTGTCACTTATGGGTTGAATGGTCAAGTTATCTGACTTTAAGCGTTTGTGCGGGATGGGGTGGTCTATGACATGGTTGTGTATAGATTCAGGTGGTAATTCGACTGGAACTTTGCACCGTTTGTCACTCACGTGTTAAGAATTGAAGGCTCCAGTCGATCCTGGTGAGTCATGATTTCGCCGTCGAAAATGCGTTCCAAATATGGTCCCCGACGTAGTGTATATTATTGATAACGCGCCCCTTGACCATGGAACGCATGGTTTCGGAGTCAACCTCTGCGATTCCTAATGCGATTGTCTTTCGATATTTTTCATCTAATATTACGATTAATTCATCTTTGGCAAATTGCCCCTCGATCCTACTCACTCCTGGACGCATTATTTGGGCACCGTTGGCAATATGAGGGACAGCTCCCATGTCGACGATAACTTTTGGAAACGTATTTAGCACAACCTCAAACCTCAACGATGGAAGTAGGCCCTTCATGGTACGAAGAATCCAGGGTTTTCCGTCAGCAAAGAATACTACCGCGTCTTCAGTAGTAAGTTCTTCGAGATGCTCCACAAGGCTAAGTGGTTCCGCTGACGATGGATATTTGGTCGTGAAGTCTTTGATGATTTGTTTCGTTTCTCTATCTTTGAGATGACGCATTACTGCCATAATCTCAACATTGTTAGTATGTAAACAATAGTGTCATGTGCCTTGTGCTGCGGTTGGAAGCTATCCTAAGCTTTAATTTGGAGCGTTCTGTTGCACTCTCATTACTAGGTCAGAAGGAACAATGTCTGCAGTAGCTGACAAAATCTTCCAAGAGAGCCTGAGCAAGATCGTTCTCGTGGAACTGAAAGGCAGTCGTACTATTCGAGGCAAGTTATACAGTTACGATCAGCATATGAACTTGGTACTGGAGGATGCCGAAGATGTGTCCAATCCTGAGAATACTAGAAATATTGGCACTATAATTGTTAGAGGCGATAATGTAGTTCTTGTCTCGCCTCCTCCGAAGAGATGAATGTAATTAGGTGACACTCTGATTGACAAAAGGCACTGCTTCCCTTGGTCGACGTGGACGTTCAAAGACACATATTCGGTGCAGAAGATGCGGCCGCCATTCATACCACATTAGGTGGAAGAGATGTTCAGCGTGTGGTTTCGGCGCGACAAAGAAACTGCGAAGTTACGCTTGGCAAACTCACACTTTGAATCGTAGCCAGCGAGTTAGGTAGCCCGTAAATTGAATTAGATACTGGGCTGCGCGGTAGTTGCGGCTGCTGGAGCGGCTTCGGCTGGTTTTGTTTCAGGAGAGGTTATGGCTCCTGCCTTCTTGAAGTTTTCCAGAAACGTAATTGTTTCGACCTTGGAAAGGTACTTCTGAACGTCAGCAGCCATAG
>CAYWMG010000340.1:0-3424 GCA_964459245.1 uncultured Candidatus Bathyarchaeia archaeon | reverse complement strand
GATCTCTATGGCGGGAGCGACTTCTGCAAGCCTACCCGCATACATTACCGCTACCCTATCAGCCATCTCAGCTACTATGCCCATGTTGTGGGTGATCAAAATCAGTGAGAGAGAATATTTTGACTTGAGTTCCGAGCTGTTTTAAGATCTGTGCTTCCACAATTACGTCGAGCGCTGTTGTAGGTTCGTCAGCAATGATGAGTGATGGCTTGAGTGCAAGACCAAGTCCAATCATGACCCTCTGTCTCATGCCGCCGCTAAACTGGTGTGGATAGTCATCGATTCTTGAGTTGGGGATGCCGAGATCTTCTAGGACAGTTTTTGCAGTTGATCTGGCACCTTCTACTGAGATGCTATTATCATGGGCGCGAATATATTCTACGAAGTGATCTCCAATCTTCTTCACTGGATTGAGAGAGGTCATTGGGTCTTGGAAGATCATAGCAATCTTCTTGCCCCGTATCATGCGCAACTGTTCGCTCCTGAGTGTCGTTAACTCAGCATTATCAAAAGTGATACTGCCGCTCGTTATGTAGCCAGGTGGTCTGATTAATCCCATTACTGCAAAGCCGAGCGTGGATTTTCCAGACCCTGACTCTCCAACCAAGCCGAGTGTTTCGCCACGTTTGAGGTCGATGGAAACATTCTGAATCGCTTTGGCTGTAGCTTCTCCTGTTCTGTATTCAACCGATAATGAGTTGATACGTAGCAGCTGCTGCAAGATTTCACCGAAGCTTCGGATTCGTCCTCTCCGCGTAACCTTCACTTACCAGTGAGAATCCCAAGGCCGCTATGAGGATCATCAATCCAGAGAAGACAATGGTCCACCAGACGCCGAGAGGGAGTACCTGCCGGCCGTAGGTCAGATCAATTCCCCAGTCAGGTAAGTTCACTGGAAGCCCTAGACCGATGAAATCAAGCCCTGCCGTGGTTAGGATGGAATCCGCAAAATTGATCGTCGCGACAACTATGACGGAAGAAATCACGTTGGGCCAAATATACCTTAGGAGCACAGCAGGAGTTCCAGCCCCAGCCGATTTTCCCGCATCCACATACGGCATCTCCTTTATTGACAATACTTGGCTTCGCACTATTCTGAAGTAACTCGGGATGAAGACGACAGCGATCGCGAGTGCGTCGTTTATGATAGAGACGCCGAAGACGCTGATGATCATTATCGCTAGCACTAGGCTCGGAAATGCGTAGACGCTGTCCATGATGAGAGCGATTGTTCTATCTATGTTCCCTCCTGCATACGCGGAAACAAGTCCAATGGGTACGCCAATGGTTAGACAGATCGCCACCGCGGTGAGAGCAACAAGAAGAACGAACCTGCCTCCCCAAATGATCCTGCTAAGCATGTCTCTTCCATACTGATCAGTGCCCATTGGGAACTGTGCGCTTGGTGGATCATTGGGTGGTCCGAGTCCAATTAACGTCGGATCATGAGGTGAGATTATTGGAGCAAGTACGCTCATTCCGGTAACGAAAAGGGTCATGCAAATACCTGCCAGCATTAACGCCCTACCGTAACCTTTGCCGAAGAGCGGTGAAACTAATTTCGCCATTACTGAAACTGTTCGCGGTCTTTGGCGCGTTTTTTGGATAGTATTCATAGTCGGACCCTTGGGTCAAGATACGCGTATAGGATGTCCACAATCAGGCTGACTGACGAAATAAGCAGAGCAAGGAAGACGATTGCGCCCTGGACTGCGGTATAATCTAAAAAGTTGATTCGATCAACCAAATACGAACCTATCCCCAGGAGGTTAAATTCAGTTTCAGTAAGTATGGCACCGGCGAGTAAGCGTGCAAATTGCAGCCCCATGATGGTCACAATCGGAAGCAGCGCATTCCTCAGCGCGTAGGAATATACGACCGTCTTTTCCTTGAGCCCTCTAGCTCGAGCTGCCGTAACAAAGTCTGATCGCATTGTTTCCATCATATTTGTTCTAGTCATTCGGACAAAAAATCCTGAGATCACAAGCCCGAGGGCAGTAGCTGGCATAATGAGATGTTTCACAGCATCAATAAACTCTGTCAAGTTTCCTGACAATAAACTGTCTAGCGTCAAGATGCCAGTTTCAAAGTGAAATGTGCCTAGAGCGAAGCTTGTTGGGGTTACGCCTGGATCTAGGCGGCCTGAGACTGGCAATAGGTGCAACCAAATCCCGAAAACGAGTTGGAAGATCATCCCTAGAAAGAAGACGGGAAACGCAAAGATCAGAACCCCAAAGACCTTCACACCACTATCAGGAACACCGGATCTCCGGGCGCCGAACACTCCCAGTAGTATTCCAACTATAGAAGCAATGATAAACGCGTAGATTGTTAGCTCCAGAGTTGCTGGGAATCTGGATAATATCTGAGGACCCACTGGTTCGAAGGACCCCGCCATCGATAGGCCAAAGCTGCCATGGAGAAGCCCCCACAGATAATCGACATATTGAACGTAAAGCGGCTTGTCGAGTCCAAGTTCGTGGGTGAACGAAGCAACTAACGTAGGGTCAGCTGTTTTCTCGAACCTCAACAAGACTGGGTTTCCAGGTAATACTCGCATTACCACGAAAACAATTGAGAGCAGAATCATAACCATTGGAATCGTGAGGAGAATCCTCGTTAAGACGTAATCTCTTAAGCCCACAAAAAGAAGTGGGGATTTGGCCGAGTTTTAAAGTTACCCGGCCAGACTCTCGGTCGGAGTTTATGCAGTTTCCCAGATCAGGGAGTACCTGAAGATTATAGTAGCGTCTAAGATGATGCCGCCAACCTTCAGATTACTTACGCAAGTAGTTGTTCCCTGGTAGATCGGCACCATCGGTACGTCGGTAGCAATTAGTTGCTGAATCTGAACATAGGTTTTCTCGAGTGCTGAGGGATCGCTTGTCGTAATTGCTGCAACCAGTAGTTGATTCATTTGGGGACTGATGTAGTGGGTGTGTAAGAATCCGACTCCGTCAGGCGGTAGGAACGGATACGTGTAGTCGTAAGGATCTATGTAGTCTGGGTACCAGCCGTAGATATATACTTCCGGCTGATCGGCGTGCACACTTGCTCTATAGGTAGCCCAGGGTTGATTTGCCAGCGTAACTTGAATCATACCGGTCTTCTCTAGTGCTTGTTTGAGAGCGGACGATAGGCCATCTGTCGCTTCATAGTGACCTGTTGGGTAGGTGAGGGTGAACTTCAACGGATTCGATGTAGAATAGCCGGCCTTTGTAAGAAGAGATTGTGCGTAGGTGATGTTCGCGTCTCCGTAGATCTTGAATGACTCCTGATGGTATGACATCCCTACTGGGATCATGCTGTATAGGTTATGGTATAATCCCAGGAAGACGGTGTTGGTTATGAGTGATCTATCCATTGCTGCAGCAATTGCTCTTCTCACTAGAACATTGTCGAACGGTGCGTGCTTCTCGTTGAA
>CAYWMG010000339.1:0-4441 GCA_964459245.1 uncultured Candidatus Bathyarchaeia archaeon | reverse complement strand
GAATATCTCACCAGGAAGGGGGGATTTATCTGGATAGGTGTTATGATAGTATGCTTTGAGCTCGCCCGGCGTCTTACCCCTTTCTCATCGCATCACACTTTCAAACGCTACACGGCTATCGAAGGGCGCAGGTAAATAGAGAATGTAACGTTTACGCGCTCAATCCGGAGTATATACACTATGGAGGGTCAAACTATAAACGCATAACCCTTTACAGAACTCTCTGATCTTATGAGAGGAATCAAAGAGTTACTAGTCAATAAGAAAACACTCTCAGAACTTGGTTTACTCGGTATATCAATACCAATACTGGCTGCACCGCCGCCACCCACGCTGGGCATTTTCAATCCGGGAAGGTCGGGCGCTTTCGTCTTCCTGGTTGTGATCCTTGTCTTCGGCTATTTCTTCATCAGACGAGCGGAAGGCGGGAAAACGTTTCCCATCAGAAAGATTGCTGGTTTCGAAGCCATCAAAGAGACCGTAGGGAGAGCCGTTGAGATGGGAAAGCCGATACACTACACCTTCGGATACGGGAACCTATACACATCTGTTGCGCCTCAATTCATTGCAGGACTAGACGTACTGTCTTACGTATCGAAACTAGCGGGACAGTACCGTGCAAGAATAATCACAACCTTCGGCGTTCCGGAAGCTATTCCGATGGTTGAAGAGATAATGAGGGAAGGCTACCGAAGCGGTGGTAATGCTCAATTGTACAAAGCGGAAGATGTGAGGTACTTGACTACCGAACAATTTGCTTACGCCTCTGGAGCGCAGTCAATAATCAGTCGAGAGAAGGTGGCAGCGAATATTATGGTCGGACCATTCTATGCAGAGTCACTAATATTTGCTGAGGCCGCCGCAACCACTGGATCGATACAGATTGCAGGAACCGCGAGGGAAGGCCAAATCCCCTTCTTCGTGCTCGTGTGTGACTATGTGTTAATTGGTGAAGAGGTGTTCGCCGCTGCAGCTCTCGCCACAGGTGATACGGGAAGCACGGCCACACTGTATGCTGAAGACCTGGGAAAGGTAATCTCGCTGATCTTACTTTGGCTCGGCATAGGGCTTCTGGCATTCGGAGTGAATCTAACTCCGCTGCTATTCAAATGAGGTGAATGAAATGAGTTCAGTATTAAGGAGACATGGGCCGTACACGGTAATACTCTTGCTGCTTCTATTCTTTCTCATAACTTACTTCTTCACAATGCCAGCAGCAGTTTCAAACGTCAACAAGACTCTGTTAAACTGGGGGTCACTCGTAGCAGGCTTTGCAATACTTGTGGGAACTATAGACATATTCAAATTGCACGTTGACTGGACCAGGAAGAAAACTCAAGGGCAATGGCCATTTAGTGTGATCTTACTGGCGATACTCGCGATTACTCTCGTAACTGGAACTTATGGTGTCTTAACCGGAACTGGAGTAAGTTATCAACCATTTGCGTGGCTCTACAACGCTATCTATGTACCCGCCAACGCAACCGTCTACGCTATACTCGTATTCTACATGGCTTCCGCGGCATTTAGAGCCTTCAGAATTAGAAATGCTCAATCATTCCTGCTGGTCCTCATTGGATTGATTGTAATGTTCGCTGACACCACTATAGGGTACGTAATTTGGCCAGGTTTCGTGCCTCTCGGAGATTGGATTAACACTTACCTTGTCTCTGCAGCTTACAGGCCTATTGTCATAGGAGCTGGATTAGGAGTAATCATAACTGGTCTACGAGCGCTTCTAGGAAGGGAACTCTACAAGAGGTAATGACCATGAGCATGATCGATAGGATCTACCACTATCTTTCCATAAAACAGATTCTCTACGCATTGCTCCTCGTGATCGTTCTCACGATTCTACTTTTCCCAATTGGGCTACCACAGGGCATAAGCGCATCAACAAGGGCCGCGTATAACTACGTTGGCAAGCTGCCTCAAACCCCAAAGCTTGTTGTCGATGTAGACTATGAGCCTGCGGCTGGAACCGAGCTTCAACCCATGCTAGGCGCAGTCCTCAGACAGGTGATCGCTAAGAATCCAAAGATAGTATTCGTATCCACCATAAACACTGGACCAGCAATGTTTGAGAGACTCAAAGCTTACGTTCCAGACGTGTTCGCAAAACTCAAAGAAGGAGAAGACTATGTCTATCTTGGCTTCCTTACCGGGACGGAAACCGCTGTAGCCTCTCTAGGGAAAGGCATGAAGGAGTTCGTTGCACAAGATAATTATGGCAAACCCACCGCCAACATGCCCATTTTCAACATCATCGACAAAGCTACCGACGTCAACCTCGTACTGGTAGTGACCTCCAGCTTCGATGCGATCGAGTACTGGGTCAGACAATGGGAAACTCCCTACACAATACCTCTCCTGTTCCTCGTCCTCAGCGTTATCGCTCCCTCGGCACAACCCTTTGTATCCGCTGGCCAGGCAGTGGGAATGCTTTCTGGACAAAAAGCAGCGGCGGAATATGAGCTTCTGATAGGAAGACCAGGTTCAGCCGTAGCCGCAACGGACGCACAATCTGGTGCCCACATGCTCATAATAACCTACATCATCCTAGGCAACCTGCTGTATTGGCCGATGAGGCCAAGAACCAAAAAGGGGCAAGGGAAATGACAGTCGCCATTCCTTTCTGGGATTTGTTGGGCACTGGAATGGGTGCGGCCCTCACAGTCTGGCTGTTCAGTTTCGTCTTCAAGGATAACCTACTCTACAAATTGGCTGAACATCTCTTCATCGGTATTTCGGCAGCGTATTCGTTCGTGCTGGCGCTTGACTCCATAATGAAGACTGGCATAACCCCCCTACAGCAAGGAGACATATCCATACTGATACCGATGCTGATCGGATTGGTATTCTTCACCAAGTACCTTAGCAAGTACGGGTGGATCGCAAGATTTGGGCCAGCCTTCGTCATAGGCATAGGCTTGGGCATCGCGGTTGCAACAACACCAGAGTCGTTCATCTTGAAACAGGTATCATCAAGCTTCCTTCCTCTATGGATTCCACAAAACCCAGTAATGACCATCACGAACATTCTGATGACGCTGATAGTTTGGGGCGGCCTAACATACTTTGTATTTGGATTAGTGCCAGGGATACGAGGAGGCAAACAATCAACTGCAAGCAAAGGAATAAACAGGGCATACAAGGCCATCATGCTGATAGGCATTTATGGTATGATGGTTGGCTTCGGCGCAACGTTCGCTGCCACGATTGTAACTCGAGTAGCCTTCTTGATAGGAAGACTCATCGACCTGATAGCCTCGCCTGAAGCCTCAATAGTTGCTACGATCCTTGTCGCGTTAGCAATTGCATACGCTTACCGTACGGAGAAGACTCGTGCATCGACAACTGCGCGGAAACCATAAGAAAACATACAGAACTGTACCCAAGAACGAAACCAAAGCTAAGAATTACCGCAAGCATAGGTGGTGGTCACGTACAAACGTTCGAACGTTTTTTTGGAAGAAGTGGTGCGCACCACCACACCAGAACACTATTCTCAGCCTATCGCTTGGACTTCACTGAACTGAATTAACGCATTTCATCCAAATACAATCACGTTTAAATCGCATAAGACCTAGAAAATGTTGGAGTATCTGATTATTGAGAGCCGCTTATCGCGAGGTTACGTTATTGACTTTCGCGATTGCAGTAGTTTTTGTAGTTGCAGGAGGTAGTCTAGTCTCAGCCGGCGTTCAGAATGTGTATCAAATTCCCTATCCGTATCCACCTGCTAACGCATGTCAGCCAAGTGGCGACAATAACATTGTTCAATGTTCTGGATACTTGTATCAAGACGTAAGTGGATGTACAATGCTGGTCGTCACAGTATCAAGTCCTTATGGGATCTTATCGAATCAATATTATACGTTGCACAATTTGCCATCATCCTATACCATTGGTGCATGGGTAACGGTGACTGGGCAACTGTACCAAGGCTCCAACTATGCACCTAACGGAGCGGCATGCGCAGGCAATTACATCAACGTAATCTCAATGCGATGAAACATAACCGCCGTTGAAGCCGCATAATAGTTGGGAGATTACTTCAACCGGACCTGTAAGCCTGATCCGTTTCCTACTGCGAGTTGCCCAGCGAGTCTTTTCCTTCGATGTGGATTTCTCGCATGCATTAGATGATTTCAGGCACCATCATTTAATCAACTATCAAGTTCTCAATATTAGTGTGTGATGAAAGATGTTCCTTGCTAGGTTCGTGGTTCGTCGTTTCAAGCGTGTGTGGAAGAAGTGGTGCTGGCGTCGTAATTCGGACCGTCGTCGTTCGTCAGAATATGTATGGGGGAACGGGTGGTAGGCGGAGGTGCAGGGGGATTACATTACCTGATAGTGGGGCTCATTCGCCCTAGCCCAAGCCTCATGCGCCTGAAACTGCTGAATAAATTGGTTGGCCCAATCAGATGATTGAAACGCA
>CAYWMG010000338.1:0-6251 GCA_964459245.1 uncultured Candidatus Bathyarchaeia archaeon | reverse complement strand
CCTACTGAACTCGAGGCTTTCAAACATGCAATGAAGGAAGCTCGAAGACTAGGCATGGATGATGACGAAGTTTTTGAATATTTGAAAGTACCAACGCTTAACGATGAACAAGCGCGTCGACTAGTAGACAACCTAAATGTGAAGCCTTCAAGATATGCTGACAGCATATAGAGCCGAATAATTTCCTTTACTCGAATATGAGACCAGTATAGTAACCCGTCAAGATCAAGATAGATTACCATCGTCTACTGCGGCTCGATAGGAGGAGTTACCAACGCAACTCATCCCTTTCTGTGCACATTACTTGGTTAGAAATCTGTATGGAGTTGAGTGAGCTTCATGGAATTCTCTGACTCAATTATGGTTGGGGATATGCGGAGAACATACATTATGCACGTTCCTGACTCTGGCAATGCTCATGCTCTGATCTTAGCGTTTCATGGCAGTGGAGGTATCGGAAAGGGCATGCCAACCTTAACTCACTTTAACAGGATTGCTGACCGTGAAGATATCATCATCATATACCCTGATGGCTATCGTCGACAGTGGACAGATAATCCTGAAACCACAGGCGGCGTTAACGATCTCGCCTTCGTATCCGCACTTATCGAGAAAATTATCACTGAGCAGGAGATTGATCCTCGACGAGTTTACACGGCGGGTATATCAAATGGAGGATTCTTCGCACAACGTCTAGCGATTGAATTATCTGAAAAGATTAGCGCGATTGCAACGGTAGCAGCAACAATGCCTCTACCATTACCTAAGGTGCAGAGGTTAAGCAAACCAGTCTCGGTAATGTTGTTTCATGGAACATTGGACCCCTTTGTGCCATATGAAGGAGGACACGTCAAGAAGGGAGCTAAAAGACTGATACTATCAGCATATGACTCAGCTATCAAATGGGCTCAACTAAACGGCTGCCCTTCCAACCCCAAGATCACGTACTTACCTAATCGAAAGAACGATTCTACGCGCGTTCACACAATGAGCTTTACGCAATGCAGAGAAGGATCTGAAGTGATCCTTTACGTGATCGAGGGCGGCGGTCATACCTGGCCAGGAGGATGGCAGTATTTCCCTGAAGAGATCATTGGGAAGACAAGCGGAAATGTTGACGCCAGTGAAGAAATGGTTGCATTCTTCAAACGACATTAACCCCGACCACATTTACCATCGGAGAGCAGGACCAGAAAATAGGGCAAACGGAGCGGCCCACGCTGGGCTTTGGACTAGATTAGTTTTAGGCTTCAATAAGCACTACTGTATCAAGAAGGATTGAGATTCATGTCGAGCCAAGATCTAAAAAAATCCAGGCAGGAGAAACTCATTCATTTAACTACTCGAGGTCGAAAGACTGGAAAGCTGCACACTGTCGAACTCTGGTTTTCGTTGAACGACGGCAAGGTGTATCTTAGCCATGAGGGTGAAGAGACCGATTGGATGAAGAACATTCGAGCAGATGAGAGAGTGACTTTTGAGATAGGAGGAACACGTTTCAACGGAAAAGCACGCCACCTCGAGGACCTCACGGAAGAGACGGAGACAGGCAAAGTAGCTCTGTACGAGAAGTATTATGGGAAGGCATCGAAAGAAGTCATCAAGGACTGGTTCTCACTATCTAAACTGGTTTTGATAGAACCATTAAACGTCGCGTAGAGGCAGGTCGCATCTTATAACGGGATGACTGAAGAAAGTTTGCGTAAACTATGATGCGGAATCGGCCGAAAAAGATAGGCGGAGAGGTCAGCCTCAGTCGAGAAGAAAACAGTGAGTTCTCTTCAACTCTTCTTCTCTGACTTGGTTTCCTTTGAATATTCTAAATTGCCCTCTCGGCGCCAATACCAGAACGTACTCTTCATCCCGAATCACCAACCCTGCCTATGGCATGATAGTCTGCCTTGTATGTAATGTTCTCGGTGAACGACCCGATTTGCATGCGAGACCGTCATTAGTGAAGATGTGCGCTCAGACCGTACCAGAAGGCCACCGTTTTTATTCGGTCTGCAGCCATAACTTGAACGAACATTTGGTGACCCTAAAACATTGAATTTCGACCAGAAAGTTTGGAAACTTATGGAAAGTATCCCGGAGGGTAAAGTTACAACTTATGGGCTTATTGCAAAGAAATTGAACACTAGAGCATACAGAGCTGTAGGTAATGCCTGTCGCCGGAATCCGTACGCCCCTAAGGTACCATGCCACCGAGTTGTAAGATCCAATGGAAGCGTTGGTGGTTTTGGGGGAAAGACATCTGGCAAGACCGTGGACAGAAAGATTAGAATGCTCAAGAGAGAGAACGTTGAAATCTTCAACGGAAAAGTCGTTGATTTCGTCAAAGTGTTATTCAAATTCTGAAGAATCGAAAACCCTTACTGAGAATCGGCGACAGGCTGAATGCAACCTAACGTTTCATAACCCGATTTCTACTAGTGCCAGTAAGCGATTTCGCGCGTTCATTCTTCCTTCTGAGGATCATGTATGCAATGATCACGGCCATGAGCAGGATCGTGAGTATTATGATCACACTAACTCCGGAGACATTAGTGCAGTTTGACTGGTAATTGTTCGGCGGCAGAATCATGCAGGCTTTCGATTGGAACCAAAAGACCTGAACGTCGACAGGGTCATGATACAGATTCAGGCCGGCGTTTTCCATTGCTGATAACTCTGATGAAACTTCAAACGCTGCCGCCCACATGCCAGCAAACAAAGCTCCAGCAACGTAAGGCAATATTTTCAGAACGATTTTGGTTCGAATCATCAAGCCAGCCCCTACTTCAACATGCTCGATCATTGGAAAACCTTTCGCCGCAATCGATTCTTCAAAGAAGACTGTTGAAGGCTGTAGTAGATTGAGCGGGTTTAGGCTAAGGTTTTGGGTTCTGCCCATACTTGGATAGGACTTGGGCAAGGATTTTTATGGAAATGTTTCCGCCGCTAACCACAACTGCCACTTTCTCGGTCTTTCGAAAGTTCATCTTGAATAGTGCCGCTACGGCAGCGGCTGCTGAAGGTTCGATTACTAGGTGACATTCATGGAGCACTGTGAAGACTGCTTTCTCAATCTCCTGTTCGGTTACTAGCAAGATTTCGTCCACAAGCGTTCTTGCTATTGCGAAGGTGAGTAAGCTGGGTTCTCGAGTTGCGAGGCCGTCTGCAATGGAGCGTGTGTCGTCGAGCCTTGTTATTTTGCCGGTTAGTATTGATTGCTGCATGGAGGAGGCTCTTTCAGGCTCTACGCCAATTACTCTGGCAGCAGGCTTGAGGCCCTTGATGGCGGTAGCAATGCCAGAGATGAGACCTCCACCCCCAATTGGCACAATCACGACGTTGACGTCTGGGAGGTCTTCGACAATTTCAAGTCCTATGGTTCCTTGTCCAGCAATTATGTCAGGATCATCGAATGGATGCACGAATATTGCGCCGTTTGTTTTCTGGATCTCTAATGCCTTGCTCAGTCTTTCGTCGTGAAATAGCCCATGCTTTACCACCTCACCCTTGTATTCCTTGATCGCGCGGACTTTCTCATCCACCGCAGTTGTAGGTACAACTATGGTTGCGTTGCTATGGATCAAGTTTGCAACGTAGGCTACTGCTAGGCCATGATTACCAGATGATGCTGCAACGAATCCGCGTTCCCGTTCTTTCGGAGATAGTTTTAGAATTTTATTTGCTGCTCCCCGGATTTTGAATGCGCGAATTGGTTGAAAGGATTCTAGTTTCAGATACACCTCAGCCTTGGCCAATGCACTGAGACTGGGAGAGTGGAACAGTGGGGTTCGATAGGCGATTGTGGAGATCCGGTGTTTTGCTTCTTGAATTTCTGTAACGGTTATGGGTCTTTCCATTGTTTGAATGCCTTAATGGTCATTTCTTGGTTTTGTGATTGTGTTTAAAGTATTGATGTACTCGCGGTTGCATTAGGAAGTAGATGACGGTAAGATCGATCAGTAGATAGATTACTTCTCCGGGGGTAGGTCGCACGTATAATGCGAATATTGAGATTGCTGTGCCCAAGATTGCGAACAGCAATCCCACAGTCCATGCCCAGCCTTTGCCAGTCCAAAATCCGTATGCTAATGCTAGCTCAAAACCTGCTAGAATTGGTAAAACAATTGATAAGTGTTGAACGCTCCATCGGATATGTCGAATCAACTCAAACCTCGCGGCTGCAACGGTGAATAGCGCCAATATAGCTAGAGATAATTCGAGAATGGCTAGAAGGGTGACTGCTGCTGGTCTCTTTATTTTAGACATGGATGAGCCCCCTTTTGGCCTTAGACCTTCTTGGCGAGTAATTGTTGAATTTGGTCAGCCAACTTTTTTCTTTCAGACATATCTTGAGTTGATATCCACCGCAGTTTGAGGAAGAAGATATCATTCTCTTTTGAAGCCATCGATAATTGTCCCTGTCTCTGTGTACTGACCAGCAGCACAGAACAAACTAGGCAAATATAACCTTAGATCATGCCTTGTACGGTTCGGAGAAGGAGAGGGTTAGCATAATGCCAGGGAATGATTTACGCTCCGTCTCAATCATGTATCGCCGACCGCCGAACTCGCCTCAAGCGTTCGCTGGGTTTCTTCGTAATGCGACACCAAGCATGTTAACGATTCAGAGCAGACTATCGGTTAAAGAACCTAGACGGGTCTTTGGTGAGACAATTGCTGACGAGAACTATCTGGCCATCTGGTTCATATTTAAGGACAAATGGTTCGATATTGGTAAGTTTTATGACAGATCCAACAATTGGCTTGGCTACTACTGTGACATTGTTAAACCCATAACTACTCTCCTTCACGGAAGAAAGACCTCCATCATTACGGACCTCTTCCTTGACCTCTGGATTTCTCCAAGTAACAAGTACTGCATCCTAGACAAGGACGAGTTTGATGAAGCAGTTCGTACCCGATTAATCTCGAAACGTCTAGCTCAAAAAGCCGTATCTGAGTTGGGAAGGATCATTAAGACGGTGGAACGTGGCAAATTCCCACCTGCGCATGTCAAGGCTATTAAACCTGAGGTTTAAATTTGTAGAAATTTGCCAAGCCTCTTTACTAGGTTAGTCTTCTATGAGGCTCTTACGATTGTGGAGGGCGAAGTGAGGATGGCAAGGCATTCAAAGAGTGGTAGAATTATTGAAGCCTATGCTGAGCGCCCCATAGGAAGCCGACGAGACTTGTTAGATTTCATCGAAGCACTCGATGAAGATGAAGGAATACGGATTGAAGGTAACGTCGAGAATCACTCTAATGGTGGCTTCATCTTCGTTGGTTATTTCAGAGGAAGTTATTGCGTTAGCATTTGCGACAGAATTTGGAGTCAGAAGTTGAGAAAACATGTGGCTGGAGGCAATGACGAATGGTATTACTTTGATACCGCAAAGGAGACGTGGGCTTTTTGCATTAAGGAGGCCAAGCATCCCATTCGAGCTTGGTTGTATTAAATTCCAAGTATCTCCATCAGTTGGCTACATGCAGTGTGAGCTCGTTTCCTAGACTCATCATTGATAGTCTGTCTTCGTGCTATTTTTGATACTTGTGCAGCATACGTGGATAATGCTTTGAGAGCTCCCGGCGTGTAGAAATCATCGTTCATCTGTCTTCTAAAATTCTGTTCAAGTCTTCTAGTTAATTGATCCAGTTTTCTACTCTTTGAAGGCCTACTCTTAGGCTGGCTGTTGTGAAGGGGTTTGATGTTTCTAGAGAAGGTTTGAAACTCGGATCGTGCCTTTCTGAGAGAGGACTTTGACATGATGACGGGCTCCCTGTAGTGAAAGGAGGCAAAGTACCATCTCAATTCCTGGGTTGTGTAATCTTTCAACGCATCTCGAATGAGAATCATGTTGCCGAGGGATTTGCTCATCTTTCGGCCGTTTACACTTAGCAGGCCTGTGTGAAGCCAAAACTTTACGAACGGTGTTTTACCCGTTAATGCTTCCGCTTGAGCTATTTCGGCTTCGTGGTGTGGGAACATGAGTTCTGATGCGCCGCCGTGTATGTCGTAGGTCTCTCCAAAGTTTTGGATGGATATCGCTGTGTCTTCTACATGCCATCCCGGGCGGCCTGGGCCCCATGGAGAGTCCCATGATGGTCCTGATTCTTGCTTTCGCCAAAGGGAAAAATCTTCAGGATACTTCTTTGTGGAGCATAGCTCGAAACGTCGGAGAGAAAGTTCTTCATGGTTCAGGCCGGAGAGAGCGCCAAACTTGGGAAATCGGTTCACCTCAAAATAGACGCCGGTTTGA
>CAYWMG010000337.1:0-5079 GCA_964459245.1 uncultured Candidatus Bathyarchaeia archaeon | reverse complement strand
CACAATACGCCTTATGCTCTCGATTCCGTTAGCTTCGTCCCCATGGAATGCGGCGCCAATGAATAACTTCGGTCCCGTCTTCTTCCCAATAATCAGAATTAAGGCAATCGCAATGCTGGAACCGTCCTGAAGTTCGAGGGCATCTAAGAAACCAACGCCCTTGGATCCTTCATCAGCAGAAACTGGCCCAACAGTGATTCTCACGACAATGCGCCCTCGATCTGCCCAGAGTCGACTAGTCGTTGTATAAAGCTATGCAGTATTGATCGTGATGCATCCAGCTCGGATCTCACAAACGTTTGCGTAAGGTTGGATCTGCATCGCGAAGGTGTTTGGGTGCCGCTGTAGGAGGAAGTAGCTGCTATATGCCAGGACTTCACTGACTCTGCTTCTTGCCGGTCAGTCCTTTCGAAGCTAACCATGACGCGAGTTCTCTTCTCGTAATCTCATCTATCTGCTGTTGTGGTCCCCTGATGATGTCATTCTCAATGACGCCGCGAGCAACCAACGCTGCTTTTATTGTCTGCGTATGCCAAGAGACACTAGCAATGCCACCACCGAGCGAGCAGAGCTCCACCAGCGGAAGATGTTTCTCATAGTACACTCGTCTCGCTTTCTCAAGATCCCCTGCCCGTATGGTGTTGAATAGTTCCACAGCACTCTCAGGCCAAACCTCATTCGCACCCATCACTGCCCCTTGCAGGCCTAAGGACATCTGTCGAAACATCATCGCAGTCGAGCCTGCAAAAACCCTGTTCTTTCCGAGCTCCTTTATCAACTGCATACAGTGGTTCATTGACACATTGCCTTCCTTGACATACTTCAGATTACTGAGAGTTGCACATTTCTCCACCATATCAACTGACATGAAATGGGTATACAGGCATAGAGATATGTCAACAGTATCGTTTATTCTCTTATAATACTCAAAAACGTCAGTTGCTGGCCCACCCCAAGGTTCGATCAGAACCAAGGCGTCCGCTCCCAAGTCTTTGGCATCCTTGCTCATTTTGATGGCTGCGTTTGTCGAATAGTGAGAAGTGCCAACAAGAACGGGGACTCTACCGTTTGCTTCGTCTATAACTGTCTTCGCAATCTGGTTTCTCTCGCTTTCGGTAAACATCATAATCTCGCCGGCTCCTCCTAGCGTAAGTACGCCATGAACTCCATGTTCGATCACCCAATTTGTCAAGTTTCTTAGGCTCTTGTAGTCAACTTCTTGATCTTTGGTCAACGGTGTGACAATCGGCGGAATGATCCCTACCAATTCCTTAACCATTTAGCATCAAGTCCTCTGCGCGACGCGCGTGTGCGCTCCAAAAACTCTTATAAACGTTTTAGTTGATGTCCAACGTTGAAGTATGATTCTTGTATGCCAGAAACAATATCGATTAGAAATGTTGAAGCAAGAAGAGGAGAAAAGCAAAGCGGATTCCTGAAAATTGGAGAAACTCCGTCTGGAGCACTGGATCTTCCTCTCACGATAATAAACGGCACGAAGGAAGGACCAACGATATGTCTGACCGCAGGTACGCATCCATGTGAATACACAGGTATTGCGGCTGTCACTCGAGTCATCAGGGAAACTAAACCTGAACAACTCTCAGGCGCAGTTCTTGGAATTCCTGTGTTGAACATGGCTGGATTCAATTCAAGAACTCCGTACGTTAACCCCATAGATAATTTGAATTTGCTCAGTGCGCTTCCGGGACGATCCAACGGGAGTATGAGCTACCGAATAATGCACGTACTTTTGCAAGATATCTTGAAGAAATCTGACTTCAGGATTGACTGCCATGGCGGAGACTACGATGAGAGGCTCAACCCGAATACCTACTTCAGCAAGACAGGGGACAAGAAGCATGACGAGACAGCCGAGATCCTTGCGAGAATCTACGGGTTTAGGTACGTCATCCAAGCGCCACACCTAACGACAACTGTGGTCCCCAGCATCATAGCCGAATGTGGTGGGATCAAGGTTCTGGCAGAGTCGGACGTTGCCCAGCATGTAGAGGGAATTCGAAATGTGATGAAGTTCTTCAAGATGTTGGAAGGCAAACCTAGGATCAAAGTCAAACAGCTCTTCGTCAAGGAATTCTCTTACGTCAATGCTGAGAAAGGAGGGCTCTTTTATCCAATGATCGATATCGGTGACAGAGTCACGAAGAACCAGAAGATAGGTGAAATTTGGGATGTCTGGGGTAATGTGGTCGAAACGCTCACATCGCCTACGGACGGAATAGTCCGAAAGATGTTCACCAATCATGCAACTAACTCGGGTGACGTTCTGATTCAGATCATGCAATCTCCGGAGCCTTTAGCTCTGTTCAAACAGACCGACCCATTCATCGATCTACAAGAATACGACCAAACTAGTAGAATTCCGATCTAGTACAATTATCCCGAATTGCCGATTCCGCAGCCTATCATACTCATATTTTCTACCGGTACCGGAGGCGTGGGTCTAAGGCGTCCCTTAGCCCGTCTCCCAAGAGGTTGAACGCCATTACTGCGAAGAAGATCGCGAGCCCAGGGAAAGTGCTGATCCACCATTGATTTAGAATGAAATCCCTACCATCCGCCGTCATAGCCCCCCATTCAGCTGTTGGAGGTTGTACACCTAGGCCAATGAATCCAAGTGTTGACGCCAAGATGATAGCGCGTCCAAGGGCAAGAGTGCCTTGGACAAGTATGGGAGAGAAGACGTTTGGGATTATATGATTAAATATGATGCTTAACTCGCTCTCGCCGTGGGCTCTAGCTGCCTCCACGAAATCCAGCCCTTTGATTGAGATCACTGACCCCTTCACAACCCTCGCGAAGGTTGGCCAACCTACAATCGATAATGCGAGTGTTGTCGCTCCAAGGCTTGGTTTCATCGCGGCCGCAAACGCCATGGCCAATACGAGGCCCGGAAACGATAGGAATATGTCCGTAAGTCTCATTATCACGTTGTCGACCTTTCCCCCCAAATATCCAGCTGCCAAACCGAGAAGCATTCCTATGCCCACGGAAACGAGTACCACCATTACTCCGATCGACATGGAGACGCCGGTCCCGTAGATGATTCTAGTGAGGATGTCTCTTCCAAGCTCGTCGGTCCCTAGTAGATGCTGCGGATTGGGGGGCAATAATCTGTCACTATATTCTATTTTCAACGGGTCGTAGGGCGCGAATGATGGCCCGAAAATTGCAACTAAAATTATAGCAACGGTTATTGCCAAACCTATCAGAGACAGGGGCATCGTTTTCAGTAAACGCAGTGTCCTACGATATTCGCGCATTCTCGGGCCTAGGCTTTTCTGTAATTTCAGCTTCAAATTCTCCAAACTGGTCATGAGTTCTACCAGCCCTCTTCAGCCAACTCTAATTCTCGGATCTATAACCCCGTATAGTACATCTACGAGTAAGTTGATCAGAGTATACACTACTCCAATAACGGCCGTTCCACCAACAATAGCTCCGAAATCAACCGTAAGTGTTGAATGCAACATGTAGGAACCTATTCCAGGCCAAAAGAAGATAGTCTCCGTAACGACTGCGCCAGCCAACAAATTTCCGAAACTTACGCCTATGATTGTAACTGAGGGGATCAACGCGTTCCTTAGCGCATGCTTCCAAACGACTGTGTGCTCGGGCAACCCCTTTGCCTTCGCCGCTAAAGTGTATTCTTGGCCAAGAGAATCTAGCATGTCCGACCTGGTCTGTCGAACGATTGGCGCAATTATCCAACTACAGAGAACGATGGAAGGCAGAAGGAGATGAAACAGAGCATCTTGGAAGACAGACAAGTTACCTGTCAGTAAACTGTCGATCGTATATAGTCCAGTGATATGTGTTGGCGGGACAACATCCATGCTCAGTCGGCCTGGGCTAACTATGCCCAAGCGAAGGTAGACAATGGCTATAGCTACCAGGGCAATCCAGTACACTGGCATGGACGCCCCAATCAAGGAGACCGTTCGAACGAAATAATCAATCAGACTGTTTCTCTTTACGGCGCTTACGACTCCAAATAGTACGCCGAAAAACATCGACAGAACCATTGCGCCCGTGGCTAATTCAATTGTGGCAGGAAAGTAAAGCCTTAGATCGTCTAGCACCGGGTGTCGTGTCCAAGTTGAGATTCCAAAGTTTCCTCTAAAAAAGTCTAACAAATATCTGAAGAACTGAACATATAGAGGTTGGTCAAATCCCCATTCATGATTAAACTGAGCCACCATCTGAGGGGTAGCGTGCTCGCCCAGATAGAGCAAGGCGGGTTCCGCAGGTACCATATGTGATAAGAAAAACGTAATGAAAATTAAACCAAGAAGAGTTGGAATTAGGAACAGTAGACGTACGGCTATGTATTCAGTAAGCCTCATTCAGTATCCTCATGAGCAATATTCTTCAGAAAAAAGAGGGAAAGAGGAAAGAATTGGCGTCGTAATGGATCACATGAGGTCGATGTCTTTCCACATAGTCTTGAATTCGTAACCGTACAGCGCTGAGAGTCGATCTCCTGGGAATGGTGGGTAGACGCCTCGCACATATGATCTGCTGACGTAATAGACGAAGGGTTGGAAGAAGTAGTAGATTGCTCCGTACTGATCATCCATTCTTCCTGCCTGCTTGTATAGCGCATCACGCGTTGTGGCGTCTGTCGTAGCCATTGCTTGCGTGCAAAGCTTTGTCGTGTCACCAATGAATGACCCCCCTTCCATAGAAGCGTAATTAGCTCCTGTGAAATCATCCGGAGTCACTCCGCTGGATCGATGGACAATTACGCCGTCTGTTCTCCAGTTTATGTCCGCGGTGTTCTGAGCGTCCAGGTAGTCGACGCCCCAACTCAAAATCGCGAGGCCATCGAATTGTGCTGCACGGAACATCTTTAGAGCCGTCGCTTGGGCGTAAGAAGTGATTGTAGCATCGATGCCTACTGCTGCCAACTCCTGTTTCACTAATGCGGCGAAGTCTCTCATTTGAATACCACTGTCCACTCCATCAACGATCAGGATAGTCGTCTTGAAGCCATTAGGGTACCCTGCGGCTGCCAGAAGTTTCTTCGCGTTATCAGGGTTGTAGCTGGAGTATGGG
>CAYWMG010000336.1:0-2069 GCA_964459245.1 uncultured Candidatus Bathyarchaeia archaeon | reverse complement strand
ATCACTGAGCCCAGACAATTGATCTTTGAGGGTGATGCGTGCTCTTCGAACGGTATTGTCGGGGTTGAATCGTTCAGTCAGCTGTAGGCTCGTCATGAGTTGTCTTATATTGACTCTGAGATCGTGTACGTTCTTGACCGTGGCCTTCTGTTGAAATTCCCTTAGACTCTTCAGGTAGGCATTCCATTCACTGTCCAATTTTTCAGGAATGAACTTCAGAATATCAGGGGCGCGTGCACGACTGCGTGTTGGTTTTCTAGAGATAATCGGCTTTGGTGCGTGTCGTTTAAATCGTACACGGCGTGAGGGGCTTGCCCTCCCGACGTAGCCTTTTACGTGACGGCCTGTCCGCATGAATTTCTTTGAAGTTTTCTGCGGTACAGGTTTTTTATCTTTCTTTCTCTTCGCCGGAGGTTTCCGTGTATTTCTTACCGAAGTTCGTGTTTGCGATGAACGTCGCGCATGAGGGGATCGTTTACTGCTCATTGATTTCGAGAGTTTTTTTGATCTTACTTTGGGTCGGGTTTTTCTTCCTTTTCTTTCTTTTTTCACTTTCATGAATGAACTTCTTGAACGATGCCGCGGCGATGGTGGACGAGACCTATTCGGAGTCTTTTTTCTCGTTGCAGTCTTGCTCAACTATCAATACCCCCAGGTTTCGATAAGTCTTCAGATGTTCCGTCGAAGGAGGTTTAGGCCTCTCTAAATCAGTCAGTGGATTAGGTAATGCTTCTGCGGTATATAACCTAACTATTCGATGATTATTTCCTTCTTGTATACCTTTTCGAATAATCGAGAATTCTTACTCAGCGCCCATCTCTCAAGGAGTAGGTCTCCTTGACCTTTTAGGTGTATAGTGAGTTTCTTTTTGCCATTAATGACTTTTATTTCTTGCACTTTGTTAGAGTGCTCCCGGTCCAAGGCTTCTGCGAGCCGTAGAATTGCGGCTAATTTAACAACTATTTGACGCTGTTTCGTTGAAAGGCTCATGTATTCTTCATGGTCGGATTTGGGAAACGATCGGCTGTGATAACGAGCAACGTTTGCAACTATCGCCTTCTCTGTATTGTTGAGACCAATTATAGCCGCAGCGTTGATCAAATAGTATGAATGCTTGTGGTGGTCCGTTACTCCAATGTAGTAGCCGATGTCATGCAACAATGCGGCAACTTCGAGAAGCGTTCTTTCGTCATAACCCAACCTATGGAGTTTCTTTGTAGAATCAAACAATTCAACCGCGAAACGGGCAACAGTTACAGCATGTTGCGTCTCGTAATCATATTTCCTTCCCAGCAGTTTCGCGGAGGTAATTACCTGGGATCGGCGCAGTGGCGCCGCAGTGCTCTTCATACCTTCAACCATATCGATTAGAAGCCCTTCTCTGAGTCCGACGCGGGGGATTAGGATGTGCTGTACTTGGGCTTCTTTCGCGACGTGTTGTAGAACGATCGTCGCTGGAACGATTACGTCAGCTCTGTCCGGTCGTAATCCAAAGTCCTTGATCCTGTCTTCATAAGACCGTGACTGTAACTCTTTAAGAATTGAATTGAGCTCATCCATGTTTACAGAATTGTCATCTTTTCCATCGCACAATTGTACTCGCAAGTCGCCAAGAGTTTCAACATTGCCACCAGTACCAATGCATAAGTCTACTTTGCGATCACCGATTTCTTTTCGAAGGCGCGTATTTGAAATGTTAATGTATTCACGAACTAGCTGTCGGAAAAGTCTCTCGCCTCGCTTCTTATGTTCCAGCATCTGTAGTAGTCTGACAGTGCCAACTCCGAAGCTTTCGGTAGCAATTATTTCGCTTCCAGTTACCAAAGTGACTTCTACACTGCCGCCACCAATATCTATGAGGAGCGCCGTCTTCTCTTCCAAGTTTACGGCTCTTGAAGCAGCCAAGAAAACCAAGCGTGCCTCTTCTTCTCCACTGATTGGCTCTATGGTTATTTCAGTCGCCTTGGCAATCTGGTTAATGCAGTAATCTCGATTTCGCGCTTCTCTGAGAGCGCTAGTGCCCACTGCTCTCACTAGTTTCGTCTTGTGAAGGTTAATCATTTTTCGAA
>CAYWMG010000335.1:0-2959 GCA_964459245.1 uncultured Candidatus Bathyarchaeia archaeon | reverse complement strand
GCTCAACAATCTTTCCCGCATACATGACATATACTCGGTCGCACATGTGGGCTACAATCCCCAAGTCGTGCGTGATTAGTAACAGAGAGGTCTTCAGCTCTTCTTTCATTCGTTTTATCAAACGTAATATTTGAGCCTGCACGGTCACGTCGAGCGCAGTTGTGGGCTCATCTGCTATTATCAAAGCTGGATTGCATGCAATGGCCATGGCAATTAAGACTCGTTGCCTCATGCCCCCACTAAGCTGATGCGGATAATACTTCGCCACCTTCTCAGCCTCCGGTATTCCGGTGGATCTCAGAAGTTCAACCGTCCTCCTTCTAGCCTCCTGTTCGGATACGGGTTGATGCAGAAGAATGGTTTCCATGATTTGCCGTTCCACGTTAAAAACCGGGTTCAGGTAGGTCATGGGATCTTGAAAAATCATGGAAATATCCCGGCCGCGAATTTTTGACATCTCTTCGTCGCTAAGAGTTGAAATGCATCGATCGCCAAAACTGATGCTTCCGTCAGCGATCTTTCCCGGCACTGGCACAAGTCCCATTACTGAGAATGCGGTCACGCTCTTTCCGCAGCCGGATTCACCTACGAGTCCAACAGCCTCCCGCTCTCCCACCTCAATGGTAACCCCGTCTACGGCCTTCAAGATGCCAGCTCGTAAGTAGAACCAGGTGTGCAAGTCATCTACATGCAGCGTCGGGCGGCCTTTCTTTACTGAGGTCATTTTCTCTCCTTCAAACGCGGATTGAGAGCGTCGTTGAGTCCGTCGCCCATCTCATTCAGCGCTAGTACTAGAACGGTTATGGCTAGGCCGGGAAAAGTGATTGCCCACCAGGCTTGAAATATGTACGGTTGTGCATACTTTAGCATAACCCCCCAGCTGGGTACGTTAGCGTCGCCTAACCCTAGGAAACTTAGACTCGATTCGTACAAGATGGCGGAAGCGATTTGGAGAGTACTTGCTACTATGATTGTTGGAGTGACGTTTGGTAGGATTTCTCGTACCATAATATCCATTCTTGGTGCCCCATCCATTCTTGCGGCCTTTACGAACTCTCGCTCCCTCAACGTTAGGAAGTCAGCTCTTACTAGACGCGCAACTTGAGGCCAGCTTAGGATGCCTACTACGAAGATCACGTTCACGATGCTCTGACCTAGAAACGCCATTAGAACTAGTGCCAAGAAGAAAACTGGTATGATGATGAATGATTCGGTAACCCTCATGAGAATGTCATCGATCTTACCACGATTATACCCAGACACCATTCCCACTAAAGTGCCAAGTCCAGCGCTAATTCCAGTTGCAAGCAGACCTACCATCAAGGCTGTCCGAGACCCATACGCCACACCAGCGAAGATATCTCGACCTAGGCCATCTGTTCCAAACGGATGGCCATTCGTAGGCGGCTGTAGTGGCGTTCCAACTGACGTTTGAAGCGCGCCATAGGGGGTCAAGAGTGGGGCTGTAATTGCGATCAAAACTGCGGCGGTCACGATGGTCAAACCCATCACTGCCGCTTTATTTTTTCTGTATCTATACCAAAAATCTCTGAACCATTTGATCTTCTTCAGTTTCATATTCGGCCCTTACCTCAGTCGTATCTGATCCTAGGATCAAGCGCAGCGTAGACCAGATCTGTCACGAGCGCTCCGACTATCACGAATAATGATACAAAAAAGAAGCACCCAAGCACTACGCTATAGTCTCTGGTAACAACTGAATCGTACATCAACGCGCCGACACCCGGCCATCCATAGACAACTTCAGTAAGTACCGCTCCAGTGAAGATGCTGCCAAACCTAAGGCCGGTAAGAGTGACTATGGGCAATAGTGCATTTCTGAGGCCGTGAACGAAGACAACAGTGCGCCGATTAACGCCTTTCGCTCGAGCTGTTGTTATGTAGTCCTGTCCAAGGACTTCTAGCATACTTGCTCTAGTAAGTCGAAATTGTTCTGCCATGTATGCCACTAGCAACGTTACAACCGGTAAGACAACATGCCACAGAATATCCAAACTCGAGGCCCAGCCTGTCAGTCCAGCTCTCAAGTTCTCGTACCCGCCTGCTGGAAAGATGGGTATCTCTACTGCGAGAAGCAGTATGAACATTTGAGCTACCCAAAATGATGGTGCAGCATAACTCGCCAACGAGCCAATCGTAAGAGTCGTGTCCCGCAACGAGTAGGGTTTGCTTGCTGCTAGGCAGCCCAGCGAAACTCCGATAATTACTCCAAGAGTTATTGCTAATCCAACGAGCAGCAACGTGTTTGGTAGTCTTGAGAGAATAAGCGACAGCACTCTAGTATGCTGAGCAAATGAATATCCAAGATTGCCCTGAACAAGTTGTTGAATATAAATCACCAACTGTTCCCAAAGGGGTTTATCCAGACCAAGAGCAGTCCTGATTGCTGCCACGGTTTCGGGGCTCGCATCTTCTCCCGCGATCATCATCGCGGGATCACCTGGAGCAAGTCTAACTATGATGAAATTTATCAGGATCACAATGATGATGCTTGGAATGGCCTCGAGCGAACGCTTGACCATGTACCGCCTGTATCCCATTTGAGGCATCTCAATACTTACAGGAAACCATGATCCGAACTATAAGTAAACTTCTCCGATACAATGTTAAGAATATGCTGAGTACCAAGTAAGGTACTCAGTGAATCGCGTCACAAGTTTTTGGTTCGAAAATATTGAGTTAGGTCGAGTAGCGTTATAGAAAAAAAGGAGACAAGAGGCACACATGATGTGGCCTATTGTTTTTTCTTCTTCGATCGGTTGTATGCTAGGAAGGCTCCTGCAAGTATTACGACGATTGCTGCAATTGCGCCGATTTGCCAGTTTTGGACTTGTGGAGCTTGAGCTGTTGCCGTTGTCGACGCTGTACCTGCCTGTATTAAGGTGCCCTTCTCCCACCAAATTTGGTCAGTTGGGCCTGCTTCTGGGTTCGTGAAGTA
>CAYWMG010000334.1:0-2858 GCA_964459245.1 uncultured Candidatus Bathyarchaeia archaeon | reverse complement strand
CAACGTCAGTACTTTCTCTCTCGGTCTCTGCTAGCAAGTTCCATCGTCTACAGCAGCGTCGCACGAACTGAACAAATATAACTCTTTGGGGTGGTATTCAGAGTCAAATGTATAGAAATATTCTAAAAATTTGTATGAATGATCAAAACAGATGGTGTCTATAGAATGCGCGCTTCTGCCATCAATTTACAGAACCTCATCCTTCGGCTCTAAACCTAAGCCATTGTCTTCAGGCAATGTGGCCCAACCATTTTCGGGTCTTGGTAGGTCTCTAAAAATTGTTTCTCCGCCCTTCCAGTCTAAGTAGTCGGCAGCAGCCACGTTCGTCTCTTTGAGTTCGCCTATACTCTTGCAATCTCGACCTGGGAAGTCTCTGCAGTAACGTTTCTCCGTTCACAATGAATCCCAGACTGATGGCATTGAGGACAGCTCATAGTATATTTCTTACTAACATAATTCGAATAAGTACTGGGCGAAATTCCATGACTCAGGATAACTGTAAGAGCTGTGTATTCTGTCTTCTATCTGAAAGAAAGGTTATTCATCATAATGAACTCGCGTATGCTATCCGTGACACATTTCCGGTTACTCCTCTGCACACATTGGTCATTCCCAAGATACATGTACCATACTATTTTGATCTAAGCAGAGATGACGCTTATGCGTGCCATAGGCTTCTCGATGAAGCAAAGCGTGCTATAGAAAAGATCGATCCCAGCGTGTCAGGGTTCAACATTGGAGTTAACGTAGGTGCAATCGCCGGACAAACCATCTTCCATTGTCACATTCACTTGATTCCACGACGTAAAGGAGATGTTAGTAATCCTCGTGGTGGTGTGAGGCATTTGATCTCGGGGAAAGACAATAAGTTAAGATAGATCTCGATCGTGAAGGAAATTGAACACAACTGAAACTCAGGTAGGCCAGTTAGGGGCGGTTATTCTCGCTGGAGGCGAAGCAACTAGGTTACCCGGCAAGTGTTTCAGGGTGCTTGGAGGTAAAGAACTGATCTTACACGTCTTTGAGCGAATTTCGCAGGTTACCAAAGATATCGTGGTCTCAGTAAGGAACGCACAACAGGCTGATAGAGTGAAGCAACTGCTCCAAGCAACCCCAATAGTTCAAGATAGCATTCAAAAGCAGAGTCCCCTGGTTGGCTTGGTTTCAGGGCTACGCGCATCAAGAAAACCGTACATCTTCGCCGCGCCGTGCGATACTATTTTCATAGAACCAGAGGTCATTCGACTCCTGCTCCGACGGGCAATCGGTAACGACGGAGCGATCCCGATGGCTGAGGGGAACTTGCTGGAGCCTCTTTGCGCAGTCTATCGTCGAGAAAGCGCGCTGCTGGCAGCCGAGAAACCCATCCAGAACGATCGATTGAGCATGCTCGAAATGATCACACAACTCACCAAACTCATACGCGTGCCGGTTGAAGATATTCGCAGGATTGATCCTCAACTCTTGACCTTACGAAACATCAACACTGAACAGGACATGGCCTGGGCAACAGAAATAATTCAAACCCGAAATGTGAACAAGGCCCTTAAGTAACCTATTCCGTTATCTCCAAATGCTTCCACGTCATACGTGAGCCGCCCTTGCAAATCGAAATATGCATGCACCGTTTCTAGACATGCGAATTAGTTTGAGTGAGAAGATAACGCCGCTCGTCGTTGCAGTCGTTGGAACTAGCGGTTCGGGCAAGACGGCAACGATAGAGTATCTCACCTATAACCTGACAAAACTAGGATTTCAGGTTGGAGTGGCCAAACATATTCATCGAGAAGGCTTCACAATAGACACTGAAGGAAAAGATACTTGGAAACATGCTAAGGCGGGAGCCAGGATTGTGATCGGTGCCTCTCCAAACGAACTTGCCATCATAAAGAAGACCACTCGAGAGACCCCATTCAAAGACATTCATGCAATTCTGGACGCGGAACAACTTGACATAGCTTTGCTAGAGGGTTTCTCATCAGCAACATCAGAAAGAACAAATCTTCTAAAAATAGTAGCAGCCAAGAATGCCAGTGACCTCAGTTTCATCCTATCAAAAACCCGTGCGCCAATACTCGCGATCACAGGGCGCGTATCGCGAACAGCTAGTAGAATTAAAAAAGTGCGTGCGCCAATATTTGACATTCACAGAGAAGGGCCTCTACTCACAACGATGATCCGACGACTTCTCCGCCCGCAAGAGCTTCAGAATCTCTTAAGCGAAGCGTCACAACGCCATGGAGGAACCTGTATTGGATTAGCGATAGGCATTCGGGCAGCATACATCGCGTCAAGCGTGTTTGGACCGAACGCTCCCATTCCGAATAAAATAACGTGTGGAACCAAACACTGCATAGGCGAAGCTTTCAAAACAATTTACCCGGAAAGTCAAGTTGACGTTCTGAAGATCAGGAACAATAGGATCAAACTAAACTCCACTCAAGGGGAGCTAATAATTCAATTGGCGCCAAGAAAGTTTACCGGAACGAACCAGGCCCTCACAGTTCCAGATAGCGAGTTGATCGATTCCGTAAGTTTTACTCGCCGATGATAGCAGGATCGTTAAGCAATAACGTTTTCACTTTTTCAGTTCACGGTAGCGTAAAGCGGCTACGGAATGGAGCTTGATGCCATGCTCGCTAACGCTATTGCACCGAGTGCACCAGAGTAGCGAAGCTTCGGAGATACGACGTACTCATCAATAGTATCGGTGAGCTCTTTAACGTCGATGAACCCGTTTAGTAATTTCTGAAGATCTCGTCGAATAACTTGAAAGAGTATTATTTGTTTCATAACACCTCCTCCAAGTATGACTCGTTGTGGTGATAGAGTGCAAATTATGTTCGCTAGGCCCAAAG